>NZ_JBVAYF010000010.1:0-190851 GCF_055413345.1 Pseudaeromonas sp. HNCC25DJ180 | reverse complement strand
CCATTACTTCTCCGCCAACGAATTAACACCTCAGCACCAATCCATCGCCTGGTTTTCAACTCAACCACGGGCTGATATTCTAAAAAAAACTCTTTACGCTTCAGTCCAGAACGGATAGCTGATGGCAAACTACGCTGCTTGTATGCCAAGAACGAAATAATGATTGCCATCAGAATGCTAACTGTTATGCCAAGCGGAAAAATGACTGTCAATAAATCAGCTGTTTTTTGTTCAACGTATTTTTTGGGAAGAGCAGCGATCGCACCAAATTCATACCGGCGCGAGCGTACAACGGCTACTACATAATCTCCATCATGAAATGTTAGCTCGTTTGGCGACTGTTGAGCTGGAATCCACTCCTCTTTTACCTCAGGGCGGGAGCATACTTTGATTTTGAATGTTTTTTACTCAAAAATGGCGCGCTATATTTCATAACTCAGCAGGAAAAATCATTTTTCTCCGAGATTTTTAACGTCGTACGCCTGATGGACGAAAAACAAACGAAGTATGCTCCCGCCCTGTCTTTTACCTGACCCCGATGAGAAATGAATTTATGAGAATTAAAATTGAATAAACCAAGAGTTCTATCATCCTCATCTGCGGTTGCATCAATAAACAGCTCTTTATTCAAAATGGCTGCATATTTTTTCTTTTCAACAATTGTAAATTTAGAACCAGATGCAAATGGAAAACTAACATTTATTCGTACTCGTACACCTCGGGAGCTGACATAGTCTACGGGTCCAAGCAACAAAGGCGATTGCGTATTTTTTAGGGATGAACAGATCATTTCATTATTATGGACGTATCCTAATGCTTGAATATAGCTAGATGAAAGATCCAACGATGACATGATATCCAGATGTTGCGCAGAGCAGGGATCTGATTTTTCAGTAGCAAGCAACGTGGCAATGCTGCGATCCACTTGCGTTGCCGTTGTTTCTGAGCGGTTAACAACGTCGCGAGCGTAGCCAAGCACACGACGAGATTCAATTTCAAGGCCTAATTTTTTTGCCATATAAATGCTGACATAAATAGGCGCGGAAACGGAAAAAATCGCGGCGGCAATTAATACGAGAAAATATAGCTCCCGACCTAATCTCAAAAGTCCATACCAATCAAAATTTGCATCCTCAACTAGATAACATTATAACGGCTTAATCTTATCTCATTGGGTTAATGTGCAATGTGATTGACAGCAAAGGAGCATCTCTGCGTATAAATTCAGCTTAATTTGCTGTTAATTGCCAAATTTTACCCGTCATCAATCGCTAGTTATCAGGATAAAATTCTGTAAATGGAGACCGTAAGGGACACCCATCCAGCGATGAGGGGGAGCCCTTTTCGTTTCGCTTTTTCGCACAGCCCTATCACTTCCCACTCTGGCAATGCCGGTAGCCAGGTTCAATCGATTCGGCATCCGCTGCCAAGCATCGGCAGTAGAGAACCGCTACGCTTTGAAAAGCTTTTCTATACTTAATACCAACATGCTTGCTGTGGGGTTAGAGGTATGGGGTACAAGAGAATAATTCAGCTGCTATCAGGCTTGCTGCTTTACGCCATCACCCTCACTGCCCCGGCCAAGGAGTGTATTGCCGTGGTGGTCGCAGGCTCGGGGCAAAATTTCTGGCGTGCTACAGAGCGTGGCGCGCTGCAGGCGGGTGAAGACCTGGGAGTCCGCATCTTCTTTCGCTACCTGCATGATGAATCCGACATCCAGGCTCAGGGCGAGCTCATTGACGAGGCCTTCCGCAAACAGTGTATCGGTCTGGTGCTGGCCCCTAACTCTGAGCAGCAACGGGTCCATCTCGAGCAATTTTATGCCCGACATCTGCCGGTGGTACTGATCGATCGGGATATGAAGCTGGGCCCGGTGCATACCAAGCTGACCACCAATAACTACGAGGCCGGTATGCTGGCAGCCAAGGAGATGCGCAAGCTGCTTCATGATAAGGGGAGTGTCACCCTGTTGCGACTGCAGAAGG
Source organism: Pseudaeromonas sp. HNCC25DJ180 (assembly GCF_055413345.1). Lineage (NCBI taxonomy): Bacteria > Pseudomonadati > Pseudomonadota > Gammaproteobacteria > Aeromonadales > Aeromonadaceae > Pseudaeromonas > Pseudaeromonas sp. HNCC25DJ180. The sequence goes on along the minus strand of NZ_JBVAYF010000010.1, from coordinate 188,866 downwards.
GGTTGGTCTCCACCGATGAGCGGGAGCAAGGCTTTATTGACGAGATCAACCGCTCCCCCCTGACCCTGATCGAGGGCCCCTATGTGGGCACCAGCGTCGCGCCAATACGCAAACAGATCAGCCTCTTTCTGGCTCAGCACCATGAAGCACTTGATGGCATTTTTACTCCTAACGAGATGACCACCCTGGCTGCCATCGCCGAGCTGAAAAAGTGCGGAAAAATTGGCAAGCTGGTGCATATCGGCTTTGACTACAGCCGCTATCAATTCAATGCCCTGCAGCAAGGAGAACTGCAAGGCCTGGTATTGCAACAACCCTACCAGATGGGCTATCAGGGAGTCAGGCTGCTGATGCTGGCGCATCGCGGCCAGGCGGCGAGCAGTGAGATCCAGCATACCCCCGTCTATTACCTGACAGCTGACAAGCTGCAGAGCAAGGAGGGAAAAGAGTATCTCTTGTTAAACACACACTAGCGGCAAGGCGCAGGACTTGTCGCAACAGGCTGCACTGACCATGGGTACGCCTCGGAGTGGCACCAGCTCAGCAGCCGCTAAACCCCCGGAATTAAGCCGAAGAGGACATCCCACGCCAACATTTCGAATGAAAAACAGAATAGCCGTTATGGAGAAAGCACTGTTCCGCCAAGCCGAACACGACTCCACGCCCCAATTCCCATACCAAACAGAGAGCCAAAAAGCGGGCGACGTGACAACGGCAACGGGTTATAACAGGGGCTGTTTTCCCTACCAGCAGGAGCCATCGTTATGTTCAGTCACGTTATGCTCGGGGCCAACGATATCGAGCAATCCAAACAATTTTACGATGCCATTTTGGGGACCCTGGGCCATGCCCCCGGTGTGATGGATCCCAAGGGGCGCTGCTTTTACTTCACCTCTACCGGCGTCTTTGCCATCACCAAACCCATAGACGGTAACGCGGCTAGCAAGGGCAATGGCAGCACCATTGGCTTTAATGCCAAGAGCGTCGAGGAAGTGGAGGCCTGGCATGCCGCCGGTATCGCCCATGGCGGGGTGAGCTGTGAAAATCCGCCCGGAGTCCGTCAAGGCACCATTGGTGAGTTGTATCTTGGCTATCTACTGGATCCGGCTGGCAACAAGATCTGCGCCCTGCATCGTTTGTAACTCTCATCCCCAAAACAGCATTCCAGAAAAGGACACCCATCCAGCAACGGAGGGGTGTCCTTTTTGCCTTCTTGGTTTAAAAGCCCTCTCCGATGCTCACCAGAACACGCCACCTTGTTGCCGATCGCATATCAATCCCTTAGCCCGAGCCGTTTGGCGAGTCGGTGCAGATTGCCGCTGTCCATCTGCAGGGCCCGAGCCGTGGCGGCCCAGTTCCCCTCCTGGGCGGCGAGGGTCTGCTCGATCAACTTGAGCTGGAATGCATCCGTGGCGGCGCGCAGCCCCATGCTGGTGGCTATCTGGGTCTGAGCCAACTCCACGCTCGGGCGGGGTGAGGCAGCAGCAGGGGGGGATGACGCCAGGTTGAAGTGGTGACACCCCAGGATCGGCGTCTGGCTCCCTTGCTCGGCTCGGGCCAGCACGGCAGCCCTGTGGATGGCGTGCTCCAGCTCGCGGACATTACCCGGCCAGTCGTAGCGGCTGAGCAGTTGTAATGCCTGGGGCTGGATGGCCAGGCGCTCCAGACCCAGGCTGACCCGGCAGCGTTCGCAAAAGTAGCCGGCCAGCAGCGGTATATCATCGGCGCGCTCCCGCAGCGCCGGGGCATGGATCGGAAACACACTCAGTCTGTGGTAGAGATCGGCCCGGAACGCCCCCTCGACCACCGCCTGTTTCAGATCCCGGTTGGTGGCAGCCAGGATGCGCACATTGACCTTGAGCGGGGTGTCATCGCCAATCCGCTGCAGATCACCGTACTGCAATACCCGCAGCAGCTTGGCTTGCAACGGCAGAGACAACTCGCCGATCTCGTCCAGAAACAGGGTGCCCTTGTCGGCCAGCTCGAACTTGCCCGCCCGGTTGTGAATGGCACCGGTGAAGGCGCCCTTCACATGACCGAACAGCTCGCTCTCTGCCACCGACTCCGGTAAAGCGGCGCAGTTGAGATAGACCAGAGGTTGCGCCGCCCGTGGCGAGCCCTGGTGCACCGCCTTGGCGATCAGCTCCTTGCCAACCCCGGTCTCGCCCAGGATCAGCACGTTGAGCTCAGAGCTGGCCACCACGGCGATTTCGTGGCGCAGCTGGGCCATGGCGGGCGAGTGACCAATCATCTCCGGCTGCCCGGGCCCGGTCTGGGTCGAGGGAGCCAGCGGCTCGCTGCTCTGGCGGGCGAGCCGCTCCAGTAGCAGGGCATTGTTAAGGGCGGCCGCCGCCAGCGCCCCCACCAGCCGCAACTCCTCATCGCTGATGCCGTCGAACTGGCTCGGGTTCATACCGTCGATAGTCAGGGCACCAATCAGCGTCTGATCCGAGAAGAGTGGCAGGCCGACGCAGGCATGGACCTTGAAGTCGCGGTGATCCGGGATCAGGCCGTCATAGGGATCCGGCAAGTGGCTATCGGCGGGGAAACGCACCACATCCCCCGCCCGGGCTATGGCCTCCATGCGGGGGTGGTCCGCCAGCCGGAAGCGGCGACCGAGTACATCCTGCATCAGACCATCTATAGCCAGCGGGATAAATTGCCCTCCTTCATAGCGCAGCAGGGCCGAGGCATCGGAGCACAACAGGCTGCGCACGCTCTGGATCAGACGGTGAAACCTGTCCTGATGGGAGATGCCCAGTTGCAGATCAAGGGCGATGCGCGCCAGGCTGTCGGTGGAGATCATGATAATTGTCCAAATGACAATAGCATTGTGCTTTTGACTATAGTCAATGATTGTCAAAATCACAATCAATGAATTTAATATAGAATAAAAACAGTAGGTTATGAGTTGGCATGGCAAGTGCAGTAGTTGGTTCAGGTAAATATTCGCGCTTGCATTTTGAGGAACCTATTCATGACTATTCACGTTAAAAACAACATTCACTGGGTCGGCCAACGGGATTGGGAAGTCCGCGACTTTCACGGTACCGAATACAAGACCCTGAAGGGCACCAGCTACAATAGCTACCTCATTCGCGAAGAGAAGAACGTGCTGATCGATACGGTGGATCATAAGTTCAGTCGCGAATTCGTACAGAACCTGGCGGCCGAGATCGATCTGGCCTGCATCGACTATGTGGTGATCAACCACGCCGAAGAGGATCACGCCGGCGCCCTGACCGAGCTGATGGCCCGCATCCCGGGTACGCCCATCTATTGCACCCAGAACGCCATCGACTCCATCACAGGTCATCACCACCACCCGGAGTGGAACTTCCACCCGGTCAAGACCGGTGAGAGCCTGGATATCGGCAACGGCAAGCAGCTGGTGTTTATCGAAACTCCCATGCTGCACTGGCCCGACAGCATGATGACCTACATGACCGAAGATGCGGTGCTCTTCTCCAACGACGCCTTCGGCCAGCACTATTGCGACGAGCGGCTGTTCAACGACGAAGTGGATCAGACCGAGTTGATGGAGCAGTGCCTGCGCTACTACGCCAATATCCTCACCCCGTTTAGCCCGCTGGTCACCGCCAAGATCAAGGAGGTGCTGGGGTTCAACCTGCCTGTGAGCATGGTTGCCACCGCCCACGGTATCGTCTGGCGCGACAACCCGACCCAGATCATTCTCAAATACCTGGAGTGGGCCGACCACTATCAGGAGGATCGCATCACCCTGTTTTACGACTCCATGTCCAACAACACCCGCATGATGGCCGATGCCATCGCCCAGGGGATCCATGAGGTGGACCCAGGCGTGGCGGTGAAGATCTACAACGTCTCCCGTCACGACAAGAACGAGATCCTGACTCAGGTGTTCCGCTCCAAGGGAATACTGGTGGGCTCTTCCACCATGAACAACGTCATGATGCCCAAGGTGGCCGGCATGCTCGAGGAGATCACCGGCCTGCGGTTTCGCAACAAGCGTGCGGCCGCCTTTGGCAGCTATGGCTGGACCGGTGGCGCGGTGGACCGCATCCAGACCCGTCTGATGGACGCCGGTTTTGATATCAGCCTCTCTCTGAAGGCCAAGTGGCGACCGGATGGCTCAGCGCTGGCCGAGTGCCGCGAGCATGGCCGTCAGATTGCCCGGCAGTGGGCTCTGCACCCGCTCGCTCCTGCTCCTGTCTCCGCCCTATCCGCCCACGAGGCCACCGAGATGATGCCCGCTGTGGCCGCAGATCCGCTGTCCTGCATTACCGCACCGACCAGTTCGGCGATGGATGATGATCAGAGCATGATCTGCACCGTTTGCCAGTGGATCTACGATCCGGCGCTCGGCGAGCCGGATCAGCTGGTAGCACCCGGTACCCCCTGGAGCCAGGTGCCGGAGAGCTTCCTCTGCCCAGGGTGCGGCATCGGCAAAGAGGTATTCGAACCCTGCACCGGGGAGGCCAAGTAATGAATCACGCAGAAATCCATAACGCTTCTATCGATTCGGTTTCTATCGACTCGGCAGCCCAGCAGGAAATCGTGGTGATCGGCAGTGGCTTTGCCGCCCAGCAACTCATCAAGAGTCTGCGCAAGCTGGATGCCCATCAGCCCATACGCCTCATCACAGCCGACAGCGGCGATGAGTACAACAAGCCGGACTTGAGCCATGTAGTGAGCCGGGGTAGCACAGCCGCCGCCATGAGGCGCCAAAGCGGTGCCGAATTTGCCGCGCAGCAGCGCATCACCCTGCAGCCTCACTCTCCGGTAATGGGCATAGATGCCGCCCGGCGCACCGTGCTGACCGCACAGGGGGAGTTCGGCTATGGTCAGCTGGTGCTGGCAACCGGGGCCATGGCAGTGCGTCCGGCCATACCGGGCGCGGAACAGCTGGTGACCCTCAACAGCTTGGAGGAGTTTGCCACCGCCGAGGAGCGGATCCAGCGAGCCCGTCGCATCATGGTGCTGGGGGCAGGCCTCATCGGTTGCGAGTTGACGATGGACATGGCCAGTAGTGAACGTCAGGTGACCCTGGTCGATCTGGCCAGCAGCCCGCTCAGTAGCCTGCTACCGGCCATGTTAAGCCAACCGCTACATCAGGCGCTGCTGGCTCAGGGCGTGCAGCTGAAGCTGGGTCAGGGGATCCGCGACATAGCCGCCCTCGACCCGCAGCGGACTGAGGCTGGCTGCCGGGTGACCTTGAGTGATGGGGCTCAAAGCGAGCAGGATCTGGTTATTTCCGCCATCGGCCTCAAGCCCAATGTGCAGTTGGCTCAGGCCGCCGGATTGAGTGTGGGGCGGGGTATTCAGGTGGATGCCGGGTTACGCAGCTCGGATCCACATATCTATGCCCTGGGCGATTGCGCCGAGTGGCAGGGGCAATTGCTCCCCTTTTTGCAACCTATCCTGCTGGGCGCCAATGCCCTGGCCAAGACCCTGCTCGGCTCGCCCACGGCGCTGACCCTGCCGCCCATGCTGGTGAAGGTGAAGACGCCCCTCTATCCGCTACAGCTGGCCGGCCGCACCCGGGGCGAGGATCTGACCTGGCAGTGTCGCTGGAATCAACAGGGATTGGTGGCCGAGGCTAGGGGAGAAACCGGCGAGTTATGCGGCTTCGTGGTCGGGGGCGATCAGATGAGTGCCGCCTTCCCACTACTGCGCCAACTGTCACGATAAATTGATTTACATAAATGGATTACTATTTGAACTTGGGCACTAGGCTCGAGTGTCACCCCAAGAGGTAACTACTATGTCACTACAATTAATTCCTGCTCACTGGGTCGTTCGTCGCTCTACCCCTTTCTTTACCCGCGATGACGTGCCTCAAGCCCTGCTCAGCCATCACAATACGGCGGCCGGTGTATTCGGACAGCTCTGCGTGATGGAGGGGACTGTCACTTACTATGGTTTTGCCGACGAACAAGCCGAAGAGCCCGAGGTGACCCTGGTGATCCACGCCGGTCAGTTTGCCACCAGCCCACCCCAATACTGGCACAGGGTAGAACTCTCCGAAGATGCCCGATTCAATATTCACTTCTGGGCCGAACAGGCACAATCGGATCAGCCGCTCTACCACAGCCGCAAGGGGTAAAACGTCCAGAAGAGGAGGCCCAACCACAGGGGTGGGGTCTCCTTTTTATTTGGAGTTATGCCAAGCCAGCATGTTCATCCGATAACCGCATGCCATTGTGAGTCAGGGTGAGAATAAGCCGTGGTCCTAGCCTTTGACGGCCTCGGCCACCAGGCTGCGCCATGCTGTGGTGGGGCGAGCGATAAGCTGGCTAAGTTGGTGGCTATCATCAAACAACCAGTCTTGACTGGCGCCCCTATCCGAGTCAGCCAGCAAGCTGGCCAACCCTTCCGGCAAGCCAACACCCAGCAGGGCGGCGCGATAGTCAGCTTCGGGCAGATCCTGGTAGACCACGCTCTTGCCAGAGACCCTGCTCACTTCGGCAGCCAGTTGACTCAGGGTATAGGCCTCATCGCCAGCCAGTTCATAGATGACGTTGGCGGGCTGGGTAGTCGTCAGCACCACGGCAGCGGCTTCGGCATAATCCGCCCGCGCCGCCGAAGCGATTCGTCCCTCGCCGACACTGCCCAACAGGACACCATGAGCCAGGGCAGCGGGGATGGCCGCCAGATAGTTTTCGGTATACCAGCCATTACGCAATATTACATGAGCCAACCCTGAGTCGCGGATCAGCGGTTCGGTCTGCTGATGCTCGGCTGCCAAGCCCAGCGGTGAGCTATCGGCATGCAGCAAACTGGTATACGCCAGCAGCTCCACCCCCGCCTGTTTGGCGGCAGTGATTACGGCAGCATGCTGAGCCACCCGCTGGCCTACTTCGTTGCTGGAGATCAGCAGCAGCTTTTTCGCCCCGGCAAAGGCGGTGATCAGCGAGGCCGGTTGGTTATAGTCCGCCTGACGCACTTGAACTCCCAGTTGAGCCAGATCGGCCACGCTGGCCGGATTACGCACCGCCGCCACTATCTGGCTGGCCGGAATGCGCTTGAGCAGGGAGTGGATCACCAGACGGCCCAGTTGGCCAGAAGCACCAGTCACAACGATCATAGAAAAGCTCCTTGAGTTATTGAATCAGCACAGAGACAATAATCCCCTAACATACTTTTTGTAAGTACACACAAAAAGGTAAGTATGAAATGAATGATCATCCAGATTTAGCCTCTCCCCCAGCATTGCCGCTCGCAGAATTGATGCGGCGTGGCGTGCTGTTTTCTGAAAAGTGTCCCTCCCGCGAAGTGCTAAAGCATGTCACCAGCCGCTGGGGGGTACTGGTGCTGGTCGCTCTGCTGGGTGGCACCCACAGATTCAGCGATCTGCGCCGCAAGATAGGGGGCGTCAGCGAAAAGATGCTGGCTCAGACCCTGCAATGGCTGGAGGGGGATGGTTTTGTATTGCGCACCGCCTACCCTGTGGTGCCGCCTCATGTGGAGTACAGTCTGACGCCGCTCGGGCTGGAAGTAGCTCAGCGGGTAGAGGGGCTGGCCGACTGGATTGAGGAGAATCTGCCGCGAATCTTGCAATCCCAATCAGGACGCCTATGAGCGATGCAGTCATAGATAGCCGATGATGAGAAGCTAGCATGTAAGGTCTTGGCCTGGTTGGTGCCGGCTCCGAATCTGATGGGGTTTGCTCCCGAGCAGAATCCAGGTAGGTCGTAACAGCCTGAGCAACCCCAGTCAATGCAGCTTGCGTTACGCCCATCAAGCTGCAGCCTCCCTTTCCCAGTGATCATGCTACGTGTTTTTTACCCTGGGTCTGAGCCTGATCCTCTCCTCCTTACGCAGGTTAGGTGGCACCATACTGTTAAGTGGGCTGTGGTGAGTTGGTCACGGGATTATCTGGGCGTTCACTTTCCCTTCGATAGGTTGGGAGCCTGGCTGGCGCCATCCGAGCCATTTGCTTCATCAGCCTCTTCATGGTTCTCTCCTCCGAGTGGGTGCATAGCCTGTTGCCGCTCTTTCTCATCTTGTCACTGGGTGCTAGCTAAGAAGCATAGGCTTGCTCGAAGGGTAGCCTCTGGCAATACTGGGGCCCGCCACCACCTTCTTATGGCAGCGCCGGTTTCGCCCTCCTCGCCATGCCGCTGTTAGGCTGCCAGCGTGCCGTATGGCGACACGCCCCTGACAACCAGCCGATGCGCGCTCATATCAGCCACCATAAACGAACGGCATCCTGGGACTCAGGATGCCGTCAAGAGAGCGCTCACCAGCTGGCAATCAGCAGAGCAGAGCATAGCCTCACACCTTGAATTGCCTCACCAGGCGCTGCAACTCTTCGGCGCTGGCATCCAGTTGCACCGCCGCTGCCGCAGACTCATGCGCTCCTTGCGAGGTTTGTTGCACCACATCGGTGATCTGCTGCATGTTGCCGGAGATTTCTCCAGTAACGACCGTCTGCTCTTCTGCAGCCGTGGCGATCTGACTCACCTGCATGGAGACGGCATTGACCTGCTCCAGAATATCCCGCAACGCATCGCCAGAACGACTCGCTTCCAGGGTTCCCGCCTCGACCTGTACCACACCCTGCTCCATAAGCACCACGGCGCCCTGGGTTTCAAGTTGAATGGCCTTGATCATCTCACCTATCTCTTTGGTCGAACGCGCCGTGCGTTCAGCCAAGGCGCGCACCTCATCGGCCACCACAGCAAAACCACGCCCCTGCTCCCCGGCTCGGGCAGCCTCGATGGCCGCATTGAGTGCCAGCAAATTGGTCTGCGCGGCAATGTTCTCTATGGTGCCTACGATGTCACCGATCTGATCGGAACGAGTTCCCAGGCTTTCTATCGTCTTGGCAGACTCCTGAACTTTAGCCGCAATCTGCCCCATGGCGGAAACGGTACGTTCAACGACCTTAGCCCCGTTACTGGCGGTCTGATAGGCCTGTTGCGCTACATCGGCCGCCATCTGGCAATTCTGGGCAATGGCGTTGGAGGTGGCCGTCATCTCCTCCCCGGCCGTGGCCACGTCACCGGCTTGGCCCGCCACCTCTTCCGCCCCGGTGGCAATACTCTCCGAGATGGCTCGCAACTCACTGGCCGCACTGGCCACATGTGCTGAGGTGCCGGATAAGTTGTGCACCATGGCGCGCAGGCTGTCGGTCATTTTCTTCATTGCCGCCAGCAATTGTGCGGTTTCATCGCTGCCCGTCACCTCGATCTCGACAGTCAGATCCCCCTGGGCCAGACGGTTGACCGCAGCCACCCCAACGGCCAGCGGCAGTGTGATGGAGCGGGCAATGATTAAACCAATAATGGCCGCCAGTATGACTCCCAGCACGATAGAGGCGATGGAGATCAGCTTGGCTTGTTCATATGTCAGCTCACTCGCATGATATTGCTGTTTTGCCACCTTGAGCTGAATATCCACCAGCTCACTGAACTCGCTGGAGACAGGATCAATGGCGGGATAGAGTTCGGAGCTGACAAATTTAGATAAAGCCTCACCCTCTTTGGCGCGCAGAATGGCAGAAAGCCTCTCGACACTGGCTGATGCTGTCACCATGAGAGGCCGGATCTTATCAATAACCTGCTGCTCTTCCGCCACCAGAGTGGTGGCTAAATAAGCATTCCATTTTTGATTGATCACACCGAGGGCCGCCTCGACATTTTGCTGCCCGGCCTCCCAGGTCAGCGCACCACTACGAACCTTATGGGACGTATCGACAATATTCACCGCATACATATCGGCAATCATTTTCAAATCTTTTAAGGGTATAACCCGATCTCTATAAACAGCATCGAGTGCCTGATTTGATTGCTGGGCACTGTTTAACCCCAGATAGCCAATGACGAGCAGCAGGGCCGACATGAAGCCCACCAGAATATATAATCGCATCCCGACTCTTATGGTGTTCAGCATACCCATTCCCTTTTTATCAATTCACTCACCGGTTATTCAATTCATGGCGTGAGTGAGCCAAATCCATCAGACCCGCCAGCCACTGCTGGCATATAACAGCATAGTTCATTCACAAACTAGCAACAAATGGCACCAAACAACCAGAAAACAGAGTCACATGTCATCTCTATTCGTTATCAGTTAATTCTGGATGTCACCCCCGGCTTTGATTACAGTGGGCCCGTTTGGTGACGCTTAACAAGGAGTGTGCGATGCGAACAAAGGGATATGCAGTGGCGGCCTCTCTGGTACTGCTGCTCGGTCACTCGTCGGCAGAGGCCGGCGGTATCTCACTGGATGATGTGGTGCCTAACTTCTTTGGCGTTGGCGCCGGGGTGACCACTGAATGGTATGGTTCGCGGGACAGCATTGCGGGTGCGGTACCCGGTGCACGCATCGCCTTGGAAGAGGGGCGATTTGTCGAGTGGTATGGCCCCTATTTTGGCATGAACCTAGTCGACGATACTCATTGGGAAGCGGGTCCGGTGTTGAACGTGCGCCTGGGACGCAGTGAGGTTGAAGATCCCGTGATCGCCACCCTACCAGAGTTTGGCATGGGTCTGGAAGCGGGCGGCTTCGTTGGCTGGCACTATCTGAATACCGAAGGGATCCCCTATCGGGTGCGCACCGGCATGCTGGCAACCACCAGCGTGGTCGGCCAAACCGAAGGCAGCTCACTCACCCCCTATGCCAGCATCTGGGTTCCATTGAGCCGTACCCTATTTGTCGGCCTAGGCGGCGGCACCACCTGGTCCGATAGCGACTTCATGCAACAATACTTCAGCATAGATGAGGCGGCCTCTGCCGCCAGCGGCCTCTCCCAATTCGAGGCCGAAGCCGGTTTTCGCCAGGTCTACATCTGGCCCGCTGTGATGTGGCGAGTCTCTGAGCAGTGGATGGTCGGTGCCGGACTCTTTTGCCAGCATCTGATCGGCGATGCTGCTGCCAGCCCAATCGTGACCGAACGTGGCGATAGCAACCAATGGTCCGGTGGCGTGGGGATCGGCTATCTCTGGTAAAGAGAGCATTAGGCTTAGCGAATAACTGGGATGGCTCAGCACAAGGATAGTGGGTTATGTGGCGTAAGCGTTGGGTAGTATTGTTAGGTGCAGCCTGTTTGCTGGGTGCCATGGGCACGCTCTGGCAATGGTCGACAGGCCGCGATGAGAGTGATCAGGAATTTGCACAGCTGGTTGCCGACGCCACCAAGCAGGCGCTGGCTGAAACAGCGTCAGATGTCGACGTAGCACAACGGGCCGAGGCTATTCCTGCCTTCTGGGGTAAGCTGCAGCAACCTCTGCTAGGTGACTGGCCCCAGATCCGCAAACGGCACGTGCTACGGGTGTTAGTTCCCTATGGTCGCACCTTTTTCTATCTCGACAACGGCCGCACTCGCGGCATCAGCGCCGATCTGCTGGCCGAGCTGGAGCGCTATATCAACCGCAAACTAAAAACGGGGCACCAACCCATCAGCGTGTTGGCGATACCTGTGGAGCGAGATAAGTTGCTCTCTGGTGTCGCCCAAGGATTAGGCGATGTAGCCGTGGGTAATCTAACCGTGACGCCCCAGCGTCAGCAACTGGTCGACTTCGTGACCTATAATGGCCTCACGCAAAAGGAGATACTGGTCTGTGGACGGAGCGCACCACCGATTGAGGACGAGCGCGATCTGGCCACACATATGCTGGCAGTGCGCCACTCCAGTAGTTATTTCAATAGCATAGAAAAACTCAATAGCCGCTTGCTGCGAGCTGGCCGCCCCCGGGCCGAAGCACTCCTGGTACCCGAAGCGCTGGAAGATGAAGACCTGCTGGAGATGCTGGATGCCGGCCTCATTGACTATGCCATCATAGACGAGTGGAAAGCCAAGCTCTGGCAGCCCGTCTATCCCAATATCCGACTGCACGCCAACGTGATACTGCGTCAGGATGCGCAGGTGGGCTGGGCCATTCGCAAACAGAGTCCACAACTAGCCCAATTGCTCCAGGGCTTTAAGCTGGATGTGAAAAAGAATCATCTGGTAGAGCTCAAATTTGCCGAGTATCAGCAACGCATAGCGCGCTTGGGCTCTGCGGTCGATGTGGCGGAATGGCACAAGGTGGAGCGAGCCCATAGCCTATTTCGGCGTTTCGCCAGCGACTATCAGTTTGATCATCTTATGCTGCTGGCCCAGGGCTATCAGGAGTCGCGCCTGGATCAGCAACTGACATCCAAGGCGGGAGCCATAGGCGTGATGCAACTGATGCCCGCCACAGGCAAGGCCATGCAGGTAGGTGATATTCGGGAGCTGGAGCCAAACATTCATGCTGGCGTCAAATATCTACGTCAGTTACACGATGACTATTTTGCCGACGCCCGGATAGACCAGATGAATCAAGCCCTGTTCTCGTTTGCCGCCTACAATGCCGGACCGACCGCCATTAACAGGATGCGAAATGAGGCGAGCCAACAGGGGCGTGACCCCAATCGCTGGTTCGGTCAAGTCGAGGTGGTGGTCGGCAAAGAGTTAGGTATGGAGCCGGTAAGATATGTGCGCAACATAGTGAAATACTATGTGGCCTATCGCCAGCTGTTCTCCAAGCAGCAGGCGAGACAACAGGCCAAGACGGCGCTCTCTACCCATCAGGGTCCTGGTTGAGAAGCCAAGGCGGTGAGCCACCCGTAAAACTCAGTGGGTCGGAAGATCCACCTTGGTGTGCTTGGCAAAACTTAATATTTCACCGGGAAACTGCATCAGGGGGTAAATGGCATCGGCCGCCCCCAACTTGATGGCTTCTTTAGGCATACCAAATACCACACAGCTGGCCTCATCCTGAGCCAGGGTATGGGCCCCGGTCTCACGCATCGCCAACAGGCCACGCGCCCCATCATCCCCCATGCCGGTCATGATGATCCCTAATGCATTGGGACCCGCCGCCTTGGCCACCGAGCGAAACAGCACATCCACCGATGGCTTATGCCGATTCACGGCGGGGCCATCGCCCACATCGACATAGTAGTGAGCGCCACTACGACAGACCTGAGTATGTAATCCTCCCGGAGCTATGAGGGCCACCCCATCCAGGATGCGATCCCCTTGTTTCGCCTCTCGCACTTCTATGGCACACAGACTATTCAGCCGTTCGGCAAAAGCGGCGGTAAACTTTTCCGGCATATGCTGCACTATGACAATACCGGGTGAGTTGGCCGGCAATGCCGTCAGTACCTGCTCCAGCGCCAAGGTGCCACCGGTTGAGGTGCCAATGGCCACCACCCGATCCGTAGTATGGGTCACGCCTCGGGCTGGATGAGGGGGCACACTCAAGGTTGGGACGCCACCTGGCGCAGGCATGGGCAAGCGCGCCGTGCGTGCGCAGCTCGCCTCACGCACGGCGCGCACCAGCTCACCGGCAATGGTTTCCAAATGTTGTCGAACACCCAGCTTGGCCTTGGCAAATACCGCCACCGCTCCTGCCGCCAGCGCCTCCAGCGTCAACGCCGCACCCGCCTCGGTCAGCGATGAACAGATGACAACGGGAACCGGATGAGTGCTCATCAACTGACGCAAGAAGGTGATGCCATCCATCCGCGGCATCTCCACATCCAGCACTATCACATCAGGCCAGTTTTGCTGGAGTTTAGGTAAGGCGGCAATCGGATCAGACGCCGTCCCTATTAACTGCATATCACCCTGACTCGTCACCACCTCTGTCATGAATTGGCGCACCAACGCAGAGTCGTCAATCACGAACACCCGAATTTTGGCTACCATTCAGCTATCTCCATTGTCAGACGCTTGGGATGCCCCAAGAGTTGGATGCCATAGCGACCGAGTTGGCCATCTACCACCAATTTACGATGGTAATTGCCACCCGAATCCTCACAGCACAGTGACACACCAAGCCTATCGACCAACCATCGCACCTGCTCTACATTGCGATAGCCTATGCTGCGCTGATAGTCATCCTGGGCAAAAAAACGGGAGCTCCCGCCAAATAACCCCAACCGGAACTCAACCGGAAAAGCTCGCACCACACGCAGATCAGCGAGCCAGCGCTCTAGCATTACATCGGCATAACGCGGATCCCAACCACTGGCACCCTCAGGGGCTTGTGGCAGAATCACATGACTGACCAGGGTCAAGCGCCGCTCTGGGTGCCAGGCCACTAACGAGACACAAGAGCCAAGGAGGGTGGTGATGGCATATTCAGGCACCCCAAAGTAATAATCACCAGGAACAAGAAAGGGGCCACTCATGGTGATCGACAATAAACAGCGGAGTCGCAAGCGACAAAAGGTAAAGACAGCCCCTGCAGGCTCTCCGAATGACCAATAAAGAGCAGCCCGTTGGGCTTAAGGTGGTGGGCAATGCGCGTCAAGATCGCCTGTTTGGCGGGCATGTCAAAGTAGATGAGGATGTTGCGTAAAAAAATAACATCAAACATACCCATCTCCTGGGGTAGCGGCTCATTCAAGTTGATGCAACGAAACTGCACCCGACTGCGCAAACTCGACGCCACCTGCAAATACCCATCATGCTGCCCAACCCCCTTGAGACAATAGCGCTTCAGCCACTCCTCTGGGATCCCCTTTGCCCGACTCAAGGGGTAAATCCCCTGCTGAGCCTTGGCCAGTACATGCCGACAGAGATCGGAGCCCATCAATTCCCAGCCACCAGCAGGCCTAACCTCCTGCAGCAACATGGCCAGAGAGAAGATCTCCTCCCCCGAAGAACAGGCCGCACTCCAGATCCGCAGCGGTAAGCCTTGATGTCCCTCCATCCAACGCCTCAGATAGTGAAAGTGCCCCTCTTCACGAAAGAAAAAAGTCTCGTTGGTAGTCAGCAAATCCACCGCCAGTCGCCGCTCCTCCTCTTGGGTGGGAGCCTGTAACAACTGAACATACTCACTGAAGGTGTCACACGAGAGCTCGCGTAGCCGCTTCATCAAACGCCCCTCCACCAGCTGTCTCTTGTGGGGGGCAATATTGATTCCGGAGATGCGACTCATCAGTTCCCTAATGACCAGGAAATCCTGATCTTCCAATCCTGGGAGATCCATATGCAGTTACTCCACAACCGCTGGCTCCAGCAAGACTGCATCCGGCCGTAACGCATCCAGATCCAGCAATTTATCCACACGCAGTATGATGAGAAATCCATGCTCACGGCGAGCCATGCCCAGAATGAAGTCGCTACGAATGGCGGTACCAAAGCTGGGAGGGGGCTCAATCTGCCCCTGATCCACATCCAACACCTCATCGACGGCATCCACCACCAGCCCCACCAGGGCCGACTCCACACACCCAGGGAGTTCCAGAATGATAATGCAAGTGCGTTTGCTAATGGCCGTAGGACCCGCCCCAAAGCGTGCCGAGAGATCCACCACTGGCACCACATTACCGCGCAGGTTAATCACGCCCAACACATAGGAGGGCATCATGGGCACAGCGGTCAGATTGCCGTACTCAATGATCTCTCGGACTCGATTGATCGGCAGCGCCAGCGCTACATTCATGCAGTGGAAAGAGAGGTTTTGCCCCGCCCCCCGCTCCCCTCTCTCCGCAATAGGAGATAACGTCATGAGTTCATTCATGTTTACCTCCTAAAACTGCACAAAGCTGCCATCGCTAGTCTCAGCGCTGAACTGCGAGGTCAAAGGTGCGCGACTGCCATTATGCTGAGCACTCTTGCCCACGGGCGCCCGACCACGGGCGGGCGCATGAGAGCCTTCCCCTCCCACCTTGAAGTAACTAACCAATTCGATGAGCTGAGCCGCCTGAGCATTCATCTCTTCAGCCGTGGCTGCCAGCTCTTCAGAAGAGGAAGCACTTTGCTGGGTGATCTGATTAAGCTGATTCATGGCCACATTGATCTGACCCACCCCTACGCTCTGCTCCTGGGAGGCCGCGGTGATCTCTTGCACCAGATCTGAGGTACGCTGAATATCCGGTACCAGTTGCTCAAAGAGGTGTCCGGCCTGTTCGGCCAATGAGACACTGTTGGTCGCAACTTCCCCTATCTCTTGAGCCGCGACCTGGCTGCGCTCGGCCAGCTTACGCACTTCGGCTGCCACCACGGCAAACCCCTTACCATGATCGCCAGCTCGAGCGGCCTCAATGGCCGCATTGAGCGCCAGCAGGTTAGTCTGATAGGCGATGTCATCTATGATGCTGATCTTACCGGCTATTTTCTTCATGGCTGCGACGGTTTCCCTGACCGCCTCGCCGCCGCGCTGAGCATCAGTTGCCGCCTTGGAAGAGATGCCATTGGTTACCTTGGCACTCTCGGTGTTTTGGGCGATAGAAGCCGACATCTGCTCCATAGAGGCCGACGTCTCCTCTACGCTAGCCGCTTGCTCACTGGCCCCTTGGCTCAAAGCCTGAGAGGTGGCACTGACCTGTTCAGAGGCACTGGAGAGCGCATCGGCCGAGCCGCGCACCTCGCGCAGAGTATGACCCAATTTGTCGACCATCTCCTTGATGGCATAGAGCAGGGAGCTCTTGTTGTTCTCATCCAGGGTGATGGCCACATCCAGCTCACCCGCCGCCACCCGCCGCGTGATACCCACGGCATAGTCAGGCTCGCCACCCAGTTGGTTGACGATGCGATAGGCAATAAAGAGACCCAGACCAATACCCAGCACGACACCCACCCCGATGGCAATGAACATTATGAGGGTGCTCTGCTCGTAGAGGGCTTGAGCCGCACTGGCCCGTTCAGCTGAACGTCTGAGTTTCTGATCTACAATCTTGGCAACCAGGGTCATCATATCGTCCACGACAGGGGCGAAGTCTCCCTCCAGGTAATCATTGGACGCCACCATCTCGCGCAGTGGCTCCGCCAGCAACATCTTCTCAATCTTTTCTATGCCCTGCTCGTACTGGGGCCAGATGCGATCAAATTCGGTGAACAGCGCCTTGCCTTCAGGTGAAACAAATTTTGGCCTGGCCGCATCAATAGCCTCTTTAATATCAGCAAGAGCCTGGCGCGAGCTATCGAGATGTTTCTGCCGCAACGCCTCGGTGTCAGCCAGCATGGCACCGCGTAAATAGCGTCCAGTCGCCAGGAAGCTGCGTCTGGCCTTGGCCCCTTGATCCAAGCCTAACAGGTCAGAATTATATATGGTGTTGGTCATGCTATTGATTTCACGCATATTTATGTAACCGACCGTTCCCACAGCCGCTGCCACAATCGCCATCAAGATAAAAGCTAAAATCAACTGTGTTTTAAGTTGCAAGTTTTTGAATATATTCATATTAATTCTCCCGTTCCCTATTTTGGCTATGAGTCAAGATGACGTGCGCCCTGCTCTTGCTCATGCATCCGTTGCAACATACCCGGAATATCGAGGATCAGGGCCACCTGCCCAGATCCCAAAATGCTGGAGCCGCTGATGTCCCGCAGTTGGGAAAAAATCGAGCCCAGTGGCTTGATAACAATTTGTTGCTCACCCAGCAGATGATCGACAACCAGGCCCAGTTGATGTTTGCCATGACTGACCACCACTATGTTTTCCCGTTTGGCCTTAGCCCCCTCAATATCAAAATGTCGACGCAGGTTAATAAGCGGCAGCGGCCTCCCCCTTAACTCGCGGTAGTCATAGGTCAGAGCCTGAGAGTGCTGCTCCGACTCCAGGCACTCGGTGACCATATCCAGCGGGATAACCAGCGGGGTGTCCCCCACACTAACCAGAAAGCCATCTATGATGGCTAGCGTCAGCGGTAAACGGAGGCGCACACAGCAACCGGCTCCTGGTTGCGACTCCAGCTCTATAGTGCCGCGTAGCGCCTCGACATTGCGGCGCACCACATCCATGCCCACCCCTCGACCAGAAAGGCTGCTGACAGTTTCGGCTGTGGAAAAGCCAGGCTCGAATATGAGTTGATAGAGGGCGCTCTCATCCAACATGGCATGCTCGTCAATGAGCCCTTTGCTGATCGCTTTTTGTCGGATGCGTTCGGCATCCAACCCCTTGCCATCATCGTGCACCTCGATCACTATGCTGCCCGACTCATGATAGGCATTGAGGCGAATCGTGCCCTGAGGCGGTTTACCTTGAGCCTCGCGTTCAGCTACGGTTTCGATGCCATGATCGACCGCATTGCGTACCAGGTGGGTCAAGGGTTCACTGATCCGCTCCACCACAGACTTATCCAGTTCCGTCTCTGCCCCATCAATCTTGAGGAGGATCGATTTACCCAACTCTTGGCTAACATCCCGGATCAAGCGCTGAAAGCGCAAAAATGTCTCCCCTATCTCCACCATGCGCAGACGCAGTGCCGATTCGCGAATTTGCTCAACATGACGATTCATAGATGAAACGGCGGCCAACAGCTCGCTATCGGCCTGCCGTTTAGCCAGCATCTCGCCACCCGCAGCGGCGATGACCAACTCACCAACCAGGTTGATGAGTTCATCGAGTTTATGAGCCGACACCTTAAGATAGGCGCTCTCGGCATGGCGCTTTTCCCGGATCAGCTCTTGCTTCTGCAGTGCCTTCTCGACTACCGCATGGGGCACCATGCCCTCGTCGACCAGTACCTTACCCAGTTTAGGCGCACTCGGATTATCCGCCTGCAGAGTTAAGCCCTCTTGCAACTCCCTGGCGGTCAGCAAGCCACTCTGCACCAGGATCTCACCTAACAGATCTTGCTCCTCGGGTAGCTCGGCTATGAGCTGCAGGTAATCTTGGGTCCGACTCTCCGGCGGCAAGATGCGGATCTGGGCAAGATCCTGAATAAATTCGAATACAGAGGCGATGTCGTCCTTAGTCGCACTGCTGAGCAGATCCAACTCCAGACCCAGATAACACTGTTCGGCTTGAAATTCTGACCACCCTGGCAGGCCATGGGAAAGTACCTGCAGATGAGTGATCTCACCCAGCTTGCCGAGATAACGTAGAAAAGAGGCCGGATCGAAACCAAACTGATAGATATCGTGAGAAAACCGCAAAGAGATATGCCAACTGGCATCACATTCCGCTCTAGGCTCCCGTTCAACCGTGACCGTGGGTGTCGGTTCTACGCATAACTGCCCGGAGTGGGTGGCAGGCAACATGGCTTGTAAGCGCGCATACTGCTCAGGATGCTGTGCCTGTAAAGGGTTGGGAGCCCCCCCGTCACTCAGATGTATCACCTCAGCACGTAGCAGATCCAACCCCTGCAGTAGAGCCGAAACCTGTTCTCTATCCAGATGGAGTCCCGCATCCCGCACCCGCATGATGAGACTCTCTTGTTGATGAGTGAAGGCGACAAAATCATCCAGGGCAAACAGACCCGCCGAGCCTTTAAGAGTATGCACAGCCCGAAACAGGCTGTTCAGCACTTCAGGATCATCACCCGCATCCAATGCCAACAACGCGGCTTCTGCTTGCTGGATCAGCTCGCGAGCCTCCTCCAGAAAATCGGCCAATAGCCGACCCCACTGCTCTTGACTGAACATAGAGGCTCCTTAGTGATCGCTTAAAACAATCACATCGCCAAAGAAGGGCACCAGCCGATACAGATCCAACATCTCAATCACGGCTTGCGAGTGTTGCTGCAATACCAGCTTAGGACCTAAGTGTTGGCGCAGTGCCATGAGCAGTTGTAATCCTGCGGTATCCAGCTCGGTGACGTCGGCTAAATTCAGGATTAATACATCCTCTTTAGTACATGAGTCGCTAAGCTGACGTTGGATCTCTGAGACTTCATAGATGGTCACGGCACCAGAAAAGTGACCTTGTACCCCGTCAGCACTACGCTGGAGTTCAATGCTCATAACCACCTCACAGCAGGAGTTTTTCGACCGCAGCCAGTAACTGAGGCGGTTGGAATGGTTTGATAATCCAGGCTCGGGCACCAGCCGCCTGGCCTTCCCGCTTTTTCTCTTCCTGGCTCTCTGTAGTCAGCATCACCACAGGCGTGAACTTATGTTCTGGCTTGCTCTTGAGCGTCTTTAAAAAGGTGATGCCATCCATATTTGGCATATTTACATCGCTGATGATGAGATTCACCCGCTGACCAACCAGCTTTTTCAAGGCATCCTGACCATCGCAGGCATCAAGAACCATATAACCAGCCGAGCTCAGAGCCGCCTTGACCAACTGACGCATGGAAAGGGAATCATCCACAATTAAAATGGTTTTACTCATAGCAATCCCGCCCTTTAGAAAAAGGTGACTGACTCTGGAGCTGACTGCTTAGCTACACGACCTTCTCGCTCCTCCTGTGTAGTAAAGCGCTGCTTGAAGCTCTGTTCCCATCGCTCCGCGTCAAAGCTTAGCGTATCCATCTCCAGCAACTCCTGTTGCACCTGGTGCAGATCACTCTCCAGATGCTCGAGTATCTGGCTGACCCTATCCTGAAATTGCAGTTTGACCATGATCTGACTGATCGCCTCCTCACTTGCCAAGGAGAGCTCCCGTAGCCGCAACCCAGCGTCATGCAACGAATCAATCTCACTGCCTAGCTCAGTGATCACCTGCTGGGTCGTGCCATCCAGGAGTTGCAGATTCTGCTCATCTGTTTTAGCCAAATTATCAGCAGCATGGATGGTGGCACGGATAGCCTGGGTAACAGCCTCAACCTTCTGATCAATTTCACGCCCCGTCTCTCCTGACTGCCCTGACAGACGTCGCACCTCATCGGCTACCACGGCAAAACCCCGCCCCGCTTCGCCAGCCCGCGCCGCCTCGATGGCTGCGTTCAAGGCCAGTAAATTGGTTTGGCTAGCGAGGTGCTGTACCGAGGCCGCCATATCTCTGAGTTCCGTCATATAGGAACCCAGTTGGCGAATCGTCTGTTGCAACTCTTGCTTATAAACATTTGCACCATGAAACGAGGAGATAACCTGCTCCAGTTGCAAGCGGGTATGCTGGAGAACCTGAGCAATGGAGTGACTCTCCCCCTGCTCAGCAAACAAAGTGGCACTGGTTTGGTTTTCCTCCTGAATACGCCCCATCAGCAGAGAAAACGGGGAGAGCAAGGCTTCTATGTTCTGTTGCACTAACTCCCCAACCACTCGCAACTGACGCTGCCAGCCCAGGAAGACAGGGGGGAGTTGCCGCTGGAGCGCCTCGGCCTCGGCACTCATTTTTTCCAACTGCTCCACTGTCTCAGGTAAAGGCGGGATAAACACATCATCGTCAGCACTAGGCCCTCGAATCCAGACCAAAGACAAGACGTATAGCTGCAGCGACAAAGCCACCGCCAGGCCCGCCAAGATGAGCGGAGTGATGTCCAGAGCCGTTGCGATCAGAGCCAAGAAAATTGCCATGCATGTGCCAAGTCGAATCACAGAGACCTCCCCGCCGGGGGCAATTGCCTCCCAATAGCAGTATTTGATAGAGGAAGCTTAGGATGTTCGACTGAGTAGCTAGGGGAAAATAAAAGAAACTGCAGAAGGGATCACAAAATATTCACAAATAGAATTTCAGCCATCAATTCAGGCCCATTAGCAACTGACACATATGACAGATGACGCAAATAAAAAGTGACATGCAACACGGATATGAATATGCAATGTATTTATATCATGGCGCAATCAAGGTGACAGGAAACACAACGGCTTACAATAAATAAACCCAGCAACAAAATGCCAAAATTCATATTATATTGAAAATGGTTTTGCCAAAAAAATTAATGACATTCATAACCGAGCAATGAACATATAAAGACAAGCACATGGCTCACCGCGAGCAATTAAAAACTAATGGCTAGCCCCACTGAATAACCTTGTGTGTTATCACCGAACATATAACGGCCCACCAAACGAGTACGGGTGATGATGATATCGTATTTACTGCTGTCGAGTTCCAAGCCCAGGCCCAAGGAATTCAGAGCATTGAACCCGAGCACTCCGCGCTGATCTCCGAGATATTCCGTTCTGGCTCCCTCCATCACATAACGGACCGGACGCTCCAACAACTCCCAACCCGTTGGCGCCCGGCGCCTCAGATAGAGATTGATATTCTCGGCCGTGGCTTGTCCGCTGACGATATCAGCCGTACTCCCAAAACTGTTGAGTGCAATATAGGAGTAACGCAGCTCCGCATCCACATCCTGCACAGGGGAAAACAGCTCATAGTCCAGCATCAAAGAGCCCCCTAAACCGTAGGCATTGAGTCGACCATTATCGAGGAAATCACTCTCTGGGCTACTGCGCTGGCGATCAAAATACCAATCGGCGGCGCGTAGATCACTGATGACTGTACCCAGCGACACATTAGCCATAGGGCGTATAACCCAATTCTTGGCAAGCGGAAAATCCCACCCCACCCCTCCCGATGCCGAGAGCGTATTCCACTTGGCGGGTATGGTGCGAGACTCCCCCCCCTCGTTCATCACATACTTGGGGTCATAACGGCAAAAGCCCAGGGTGCCCTCCAGATAGATAGGCACTTCATCATCCATGGTGGCCCCCCCTCCCAACTGAGTCAGCATCAACTCTGTTGGGCCAGAGGCATGGCTATTTATCGACAAGTTACTGGCTGTCACATCGGGTGTAACAGTAAACGTCATCAAAGAGAGGGCTGCGTCAACCTGTTCCTTAAGAAAGGAGTCCTGCGCATATAGACAACGGGAATGACTCAATAAGATAACTAGGCTTATCCACTGCCAACCGGGGGACCGTGACATAGTACTGAAACTCTCCATGTGATAAACCGCTTACGCGACCTTTTCCATCTATCGCAAACGCTAGCATGAGCCACCATAAAAATCACGTGATTGCCTTTGTTCAAGCAAAAATGGGGCAAAGCTTCGGTTGCTATGACGTCGTAAAACACCCCCTATAGAGCATGACGCTATAATTGCTAACCGAACAGCCGCTGAACATTTTATCGAACCTAAGCAAGCGAAGAGGTTTTCACGAAAAAATGGCTGCCAAAGTCAAGAATTCATGGGTTCCAAGATGACAAGCCACCAGAAAATGTCATTAAATAGCTGCTCTATCAGCTCTTTTGTGTATCGAGGCCACATTCATGGACGATGTCATTAAATCTGCCTTATTAGGCTGTGTGCTAATTAGCCTCAGTAGTGCGGCACTAAGCGCCCCCGGGCCCCAGCAACTCGCCTGGCGCGTGACCCCCTTTGCGGGATACGGCAGCTCCATGCACTTTGACGCTGAAACAGGTTCTGACGCGCAAAGCGACGAGAGTAACCTTTGGGGTATCATGGTTGATAAAGAGACCAACGACCCAGGTCAAATGGGCTTTCTCTATAGCCATCAAAAAAGCGACCTCAGCCCCGATACCGGAGAGCAACTGAGCATCGACTATCTGCACTTTACCGGCGCTCTGGTCTACCCCGACAACATGGCTCACCCCTATGTCGGTCTCGGCTTGGGGCTCAGTCGCCTGAGTGCCTATGATACGGAAACTAAACCCTCCATGTCGTTAGCATTGGGTTTGCAACCTAAGCTGAGCGACAATCTGGCCATGATGGTAGAGCTGCGTGGCTACGGCACGTTCTTCAACGGCGACAGCCAGTTTATCTGCAACCCGGCCATCTGTGCAGCTCACATTCAGAGTGATCTGATAGGCCAGCTGCAAGCCAACGTGGGCATGACGTTCCGATTTTAGCTGAGCAGGCCAACTGCCTACCCTATGTAGCGTAACTGGCCAGTTCAGATAAAATTTAGGGCCGGCAGCTATTGGAGCCAACCCCAAAATCGCCAATACTGGCCATTGTTCTCTCTACCCTTGGCAAGGAGCCATTCTATGTTTCTCGATTACTTCGCTCTCGGCGTACTGCTCGTCGTGGTGCTGGTTTGCTTCTATGGCGTGATCGTCATTCACGACATCCCCTATGAGATAGCCGTCAAACGCGACCACCCCCACCAAGACGCCATCCACGCCGCGGGCTGGGTCAGCCTCTTTACCCTGCATGCCATTTGGCCCTTTCTCTGGATCTGGGCCACGATTTACCGACCAGAACGGGGTTGGGGTTTCTCGCAACAAAAGCAGCAACAAGATCATTCCCACCTTGATGCATTAGAGTCGCGAGTGGCCCAACTGGAACAGCAGCTTGCAGCCTTGAATCAGCCAACTGACAACCAAAAGCACACTGCGCAGGGAGAGGCGTAAACATGGATCTGTTAATCATCATGACCTATGCAGCCTTCGCCTATGGCTGCTTCAAGATCTTCAATATTCCTGTCAACAAGTGGACAGTTCCTACCGCCATGCTGGGGGGCGTTTTCATCGTGGCCGGTTTGATCCTGACCATGAACTATAACCACCCCTACACCTTTATGGCACAAAAAGCGGTAATCACTGTCCCCGTCATTCCCCAGGTCAGCGGTACTGTTTCCGAGGTACTGGTGACCCCGAACCAGTTGGTCAAGGCAGGAGCCGTGCTGTTCAAGATAGATCCCACTGTTTATCAAGCCCGTGTGGATCGTCTGAAGGCCGATCTGGTCAAGGCGGAGCAGCAGGTTGAATCCCAGCAGGCGCAACTGGATGCCACCCAGAGCGAAGTAGAACGTGCCACTGCGGAACGGGACAAGGCTCGCAAGGATCTGGCTCGCTACCAGAAAGCCTCGGGCAAAGCCGTCAATCCATTCACCGAACAGGAAGCCACTAACGCCAAGCAAACTTACCTGGCTCAAGAGGCCAAATTGGCTACTGCCCGCTCCCAAAAAGAGCAGGTTCAAAGCCAGCTGGATGCCATGGTCAATGGCGAAAATGCCTCTGTGGCCAGCCTGCGCGCCCAACTGCGTGAAGCCGAATACAATCTGGGTCAAACCGAAGTCAAGGCCCTGACCGATGGTTACGCCACCCAGGTATTGCTGCGCCCCGGCAGTTTTGTTAACAGCATGCCGTTTAGACCCTCCCTGTTCTTTATTCCCAAACAGGATCGCACCATAGTCGCCTCTTTCCGTCAAAACTCGCTGCAACGGGTCAAGGTCGGTGATGAAGCCGAAGTGTCGTTTACCGGTGTCCCGGGCACCATCTTCAAAGCCAAGGTTAAACAGGTGATCCCACTGGTTCCACAAGGGGCTTACCAAGCTGGCAATACCCTGCAGACCGTCAGCTTTGACAGCCGCAATGGTGTTCTGGCCCAAATCGAGTTGCTCGATCCGACCATTGACAACTATAACCTGCCAGATGGGGTATCGGCCCAAGTCGCCATCTATACGGATCACTTTAGCCATCTCTCCGTGCTGCGGAAGGTGCTGCTACGCATGACCAGCTGGATGCACTACATCTATCTGGATCATTGATGCGATGACCCAGGGCGCCGTATAGCGCGCCCTGGGTCAATTTTGCTACCGCCTAGCACGGGGTTTGCTTTGACAATGTTTCGACCATCAAGCACAATCGAGCTCATCACTACCTTGCGGAACTCAATGAAATGACGGCGGAAAATCAGAATTTCTCAACGCTAGAACAGGCCTTCTCCTTGGGAAATGGCCAGGACGCCGCCCTCAACTGGTTGAGAAAAAACCGTAGTCAGGTCGCCATCTTCTTGGTCAGTGGTATTAAGCTCGAAGGGGTGATCAGCGGCTTCGATCAATACAGTGTGTTGTTGACCGATGCCCACGGTAATCAGCAGATGATCTACAAGGCCAAGATCTCCACCATCGCCATGCTCACCAGCCGCATGGGCGGATTCCAGCGCCCGCGTCGTCCTCGCCCCCCCATGGAACGCCATGGTAGCTCCAGCAGCCATGAAGAGCGCCAGACGCCACCAGCCGACGATCAACCGGCCTGAGCCGAAGCTGCAAGATTTTATAAACAATAACGCCTTGGCATGCCAAGGCGTTATTGTTTTCGGTTCTAGGAGCCATGTTGGCTAGGCCAACGAATTCCAGTCTGGCTCACCATCCACCACCATCACGCACTTCATTCCAGCGGCGTGGGCCGCCTGACGACCGATCAGCGTATCTTCAAATACCAGGCACTGCTCAGGCACCACCCCCAGCCGCTGGGCCGCCAGCAAGAAGGTATGGGGCTCGGGCTTGTGTTCAGTCACATCATCGGCCGCCACCAAAGTCTGGATGTAACGACCCAACCCGCTCTGCTGGAGTATGATCTCGGCATTGCTGCGCAAGGAACCTGTGCCAATCGCCATCGGCAATTGACCCGCCATACTCTGCACCAAGTGCAACATAGCCGGGAAGGGCACAGCCTGGCCTATCATGGCCACATAATAAGCGGTCTTGCGTCGAGCCACGGCTTCGCAATCCAGAGTAACGCCCTGAGCCGCAGCCAACATGGCCGCTATCTTGCGACTGGGGACCCCACCATACTGATGGATCCACTCCCCATCGACGACAAGCCCATACTCAGGGGCCGTTTGTTGCCAGGCCGCCACATGCAATGGCATGGAGTCCACCAGGGTGCCATCCAGATCGAATATCAGCGCCTTGAAACCCTCTAACTTCATCAACAACCCCTTACATGGCAACTAGATGAGTGCCTGGCTATTGAAGCAAGATTAGATGCAAAAAGGGAGGCATTTCTGCCTCCCTTCAGTCATAGCCCAGCGAACACCCTCTCTTAAATCAGCTCCAACTGCTCCATGGCAGCACGGATCCGTTGCTTGGTGACATCGCTCAGCGGCATCACCGGAATACGACACTCTTCGGTACAGAACCCCAGCAAAGAGACGGCGTACTTGGCACCCGCTGGGCTCGGCTCGGCAAACATCACCTGATGCAGAGGGATCAGGCGATCCTGCAGCGCGCGAGCCTCTTCCCACTTGCCGGCCAGGGTCAACTCCTGCACCTGTGCCGCCAGCTTGGGGGCCACGTTGGCCGTCACTGAGATACAACCGGTACCACCACCCACGTTATAGGCGACGGCGGTCGCATCTTCACCCGAGAGCCAGGTGAAGGGCTTCTTGATGAGTTGACGCTCACTCCAGGGGCGAGAGAGGTCGCCGGTAGCGTCCTTGACCCCAATGATGCGAGGCAACTCCGCCAGACGCGCCATGGTAGCGGGTTGGATATCGACTATGGCACGAGGGGGAATGTTGTAGAGGATGATGGGGATGTTGGTCTCATCATGCACCATCTTGAAGTGGTGATAGAGGCCATCCTGGTTCGGACGGTTGTAATAACCCGCCACATGCAGGGTGGCATTGGCACCGGCACGCTCAGCCACCCGAGTATATTCGATGGCTTCGATGGGATTATTGGAGCCGGCACCGGCGATCACCGGGACTCGACCAGCCGCCTGTTGCACCACCAGTTCGATGACACGGCAATGCTCATCGTGAGAGAGCGTTGGGCTCTCCCCCGTTGTGCCAACCGGCACTATACCGTGGGTACCCTGCTCGATATGCCACTCCACCATCTTGCAGAGCGCCTGTTCGTCCAAACGACCATCGCGAAAGGGGGTGAGCAACGCAACGATTGAACCTTGGATCATACAAACTCCTTTTAAAAACTCGGGATCCGGAACAAAAAACCCCGGTTACGGGGGGCGTAACCGGGGTTTATGAATCTGCCTTGGGCGGATGACCGTTTACGCGAAAACGAAAAAAACCTCACGTTTCAGAGGCTTATCAGATTTTCGTTTCAACTTGCTGTCGGTCATGGGCCAACTACATAAGTGTGCAATGATTCAGCATATTTCTGCATCCCAGTGCAAATGTCAAGCCTCGGCATCTGATGTATAATCTGCTCCCGCTCCCCCACCCAGCACAAGATGAAAAGGTCAGCACCATGACGGAACCCGTGAGCCCAGTCAGTCAACTCCTGCAGCGCAATCTGGCACTGTTCGCGGGCAAACGACTGCTGGTGGCAGGCTACCTGGAAGATAACTATCTCCTGGCTCTTAGCCAGAGCACAGGCTCGTTAGCCCTGTTCACCACAGATTACAGCCGTTACCGTCAATTGCTGGCGCAACCCAGCCCGGCCCGACTCTATTTTGGCCATCAATGGCAGCATGAAGGCGCCCCCTTTGATGCCCTGCTGCTGCTCATGCCCAAAGCCAAGGCCGAAGCCCAATACCTGCTGGCCAACCTGTTGCCCCACTTGGTGACAGGCGGCGATATTTTTATTGCCGGAGATAATCGCGGCGGCATCAATGGTGCCGATAAGCTGCTGGCCACTTACACCACACAGAGCCATAAACTCGACAGCGCCCGTCGCTGTTCGCTGATCCATGCACAGCTGGATCGGCCAGTAGCGCCCTTCGAGTTGAGCGCCTGGCTGCAACATTACCCTCTGGATCTGGGCTCGCAACAACTGACAGTGGTCGCCCTGCCCGGCGTATTCAGCGCCGATGGTCTGGATGAGGGGACAGCCATGTTGCTGCAGCACTTGCCACCCCTCCGGGGCAGAGTACTGGATGTGGGGTGTGGGGCCGGCGTGATAGGTTCCGCCCTATGCGCCCAGCACCCTGGGCTGGAGGTCGAGATGTGTGACATCAATGCCTTGGCGCTGGAGTCGGCCCGTCGCACCCTACAGGCTAATGGTCTGGTGGCTCGCGTCTTTGCCTCCGACATGCTGTCGGATGTAACAGGCCCACTGCAGCACATAGTCACCAATCCCCCCTTCCATGCCGGCCTCAAGACCCTGTATGGCCCGACCGAGCAACTTATTCTCGCCGCCCCAGGAAAACTGAGCGCACATGGTTCGTTACTACTGGTGGCCAACCGCTTCTTGAAATACCAACCCTTCCTGACACAAGCCTTCAAACACCTGCAAATAGTGACAGAAGATCAGAAATTTCGTCTCTATCACGCTTTGCGTGACTGAAAATTGTCTTAACAAGACCTCGGCGGAACTGTAATATTTGTAAAAGGACGATAATTACCTCAACTGCAGAGGTAATTTTTTGTGTAACGATTGAAAGCGCTTTCAGGTGGGAGAACTCTATGGCTGGTGTACTGGCAATGATATTAGCAGGGGGCGAAGGCACACGGCTGCAGCCCCTGACCGTCACCCGAAGCAAGCCTTCCGTGCCCTTCGGTGGCAGTTATCGGCTGATCGATTTTGTGCTCAACAACTTCGTCAACTCGGACTTCCTGCGTATCTATGTATTGACCCAGTTCAAATCCCAGTCCCTCTATCTGCACATGAAAAAGGGCTGGAACCTGACCGGTATCACGGGGCGGTTTATCGACCCCATCCCAGCCCAGATGCGGATGGGCAAACGTTGGTACGACGGGACCGCCGATGCTATCTATCAGAACTTGGGTTTTGTGGAGCTGAGCGCCCCGGATCACGTCTGCATCTTCGGCAGCGATCACATCTACAAGATGGATATCCGCCAGATGGTAGAGTTCCACAAAGAGAAGAAGTCGGTACTCACCGTAGCCGCCATCCGCGTTCCCATTGCTGAAGCCTCCTTATTTGGCATCATTGAAGTGGATGCCGAAGGCCGGATGATAGGCTTTGAAGAAAAACCGGCTCACCCCAAAGCTATTCCGGGTGAACCCGAGTTTGCACTGGCCTCCATGGGGAACTATGTATTCGAAACCCATACTCTGTTTGCCGAGCTGACCGCCGATGCGGAGAACGAAGAGTCCAGCCATGACTTTGGCCGCGACATCATTCCCGACCTCTACCCGCGCGCTCCCGTCTATGTCTATGACTACAGCGCCAATACGGTGGAGGGTGAAAAGACCGGAGTCTACTGGCGCGATGTGGGCTCCATCGATGCCTATTGGTCCGCGCACATGGATCTGGTGGCCGATAATCCCTCCTTCTCGCTCTACAACCGTAAATGGCCGCTGCACACCTATTACCCGCCGCTGCCGCCTGCCACCTTCATCGATACCCCTGAGCACAGAGCCAGCATCTCCCACTCGCTCATCTCGGCTGGTTGCTATATTCAAGGCTCGACCATAGAGCGCAGCGTCATGGGTTTTCGCTGCAATGTGGCCAGCGGCACGCTGTTGACTGAATCGGTTTTGCTAGGGGATGTCAAAATCGGTGAAGGGTGTCGCATAAGTCGCACCATTATTGATAAGCATGTAGAAATTGCGCCCGGCACCGTGATAGGCGAGAATCTGGAGCATGACAGAGATCGCTTTACCGTCTCCGATGAAGGTATTGTTGTTGTGCCTAAAGGCGCCAGAGTTGGTTTCTAATCCATGAATATTCTGTTTATTGCCTCTGAAGTCGAAAGTTTTGTCAAAACCGGGGGCCTGGCCGATGTAGCCAAAGCACTGCCTCTGGCCCTAAAGCGACGTGGACACGACGTGCGTATCGTCATGCCTTTTTATGCCAGCATTGCCAACCGCGACAAAGCGGAGCACCTGGGCGGCTACACCCTGACCACACGGCCGGGTCATACCGATATTCCCTATCAGGTGCGACAGATGGTGCTGGATGATGTTCCCGTCATGCTGGTGGACTTCCCCAACTATTTTGATCGCAAGAGTCTCTATGCGGAGAACAACAACTCCTATCCAGATAATGGCGAACGCTTCGCCTTCTTCTCGGCGGCCAGCTTGCAGATTGCCGAACAGATGGGGTTTAAACCCGACATAGTGCACTGTAACGACTGGCATACGGCGCTAGTGCCCATGCTGCTGAAGACCCGCTATGCCAGTAGTGATTTTTTCAAGGGTACTCGCAGCATACTCACCATTCACAACGGTGCCTTCCAAGGGGTATTTGAGCGCAATCAACTCTGGGCACTACCCGAAGTCACCGACACCTACAACGAATCCATACTCCAGGGCCACGCCTACATCAACTTTCTCAAGTGTGGTGTGCTCTATGCCGACCAGATCAATGCGGTCAGCCCCAGCTACGCCTCTGAATTGATGACCTATCTGGGTGGCCACGGCATGGCCAAGAGTTTCCAGGAACGGGCCAGCGATGTACGCGGCATCATCAACGGCTGTGACTACGCCGATTGGGATCCCGAGACCGATACCCTGATCCCGGTGAACTACAATGCCAGCAACCTCAGAGGCAAGACCCTGTGTAAACACGCCCTGCAACGTCGGGCAGGCCTGGAAGTCAGCGCGCTACCGGTATTTGGCATGGTCTGTCGCCTGACCGAACAGAAGGGATTGCACCTGCTGTTGCCCATTTTGGACAAGTTCCTGGTACACCAGGTCCAGGTGATTATCGTCGGCACCGGTGACCCCTCCTTAGCCGAACGCCTCACCGCATTGGCCAAGCAGAATCCTGATCGACTGGCCTATATGGATGCCCACGATAACGAACTGGCTCACCTCATTGAGGCGGGTAGTGATTTCTTCCTCATGCCCTCCCTGTTCGAGCCCTGTGGACTCAACCAGATGTACAGCCTGGCCTATGGCACCCTCCCCATAGTGCGCGCTGTGGGCGGCCTGAAAGATACCGTAGTCGACTATGACAACCAGCCACGCAAGGCCACTGGTTTCAACTTCCAGGAGCCGGAGCCGATTGCCCTGCTCTCGACCCTGCGTCGCGCCCTGCTCTTCTATCTGCAAGAGCCGGACGAGTATCGCCGTTTACAGCAAATTGCCATGCATACACGCTATAACTGGAGCGATTCAGTCAAGCTGTATGAAACTATGTATAACGAAGCCCTGGGCACACAACTCACACGTTAATGGGGTTAACGTCGGTCAAGCAAATAAAAAACCGGCCCATAATAAATAATTAGGCTCAAGGTGGTTGACGCCACCCTCAGAATCGTTAGAATGCCCCCCGCAAGATGCGATGGTGGCGGAATTGGTAGACGCGCTAGCTTCAGGTGTTAGTGCCTTCGGGTGTGAGGGTTCGAGTCCCTCCTATCGCACCAATGTAAAATGTTGATTGGCAACATAAAAACCAAGCGTTGACTGACAACGGAACAAACAGTGACAAGTTGTGCGATGGTGGCGGAATTGGTAGACGCGCTAGCTTCAGGTGTTAGTGCCTTCGGGTGTGAGGGTTCGAGTCCCTCCTATCGCACCACAATCTCTTACTGAGATCTTGTCCATGCGGTTGGTCGCATGAAAAACTCACCAACAGACAATCCGGGCGATGGTGGCGGAATTGGTAGACGCGCTAGCTTCAGGTGTTAGTGCCTTCGGGTGTGAGGGTTCGAGTCCCTCCTATCGCACCACTTGATTGAATCAAGTAACCAGATTGTCAGAGTCATGCTGTTGGCGGCATGTAAATCCAGTCAACGACATAATGTGCGAGGGTGGCGGAATTGGTAGACGCGCTAGCTTCAGGTGTTAGTGCCTTCGGGTGTGAGGGTTCGAGTCCCTCCTCTCGCACCACAAATTGTGAGCCCGAGATGAGCATCATCTCGGGTTTTTTGTTATATCTTTCTTGTTACGGTAATTGACCAAGGAAGAAGCCCCCAATGGCCCTCGAAGAGATCCACAACTACTACGAAGATCTGGTGCAACAATATGTGCGCGCCCTCGAGCTTGAGCGCACCCGCTCCCCTGACTACATCTCCGACCTCTACTGCCTGGTACTCAATCAGTTGCCCGCCCACTACATCCGTTTTGGCGTTGATATGGTCTACTTCACCTCCGATGAGAAACGCCAAGAGATGGATGAGAAGGTGAGTTTTGCCGTCAGCAGCGCCATCAGCTGGCTGGACAATGAAAAGCAGCGCCCCGACACGCGGGAGCACTGATACAAGCCAAACAATCAGGGCCCGTACGTGGGCCCTGATTGTTTGTGAAGCACCATCCCATGGCGCCCGAACTAATAGACTATGGCCGTGGTTACCGTAACCAGACAGATGACCACACCTAAGGCATTGCACAGGAACATGGGCCAATCTTTTTCCCGTTTCAACAAGGCGTATCCAACCCAGGCGACACAGTTGATAGTTGAAGCGATAGGCAACAGTAGAGAGCCCGGGCTCCCGTTCATATTGAGGCGGATTTGATCCAGGTACGAGGCATACATGATCATCGCCATGATGGATGCAAACCAGCCCAACTGCTGCACTACTTTCTCGCTAACCACAATTAACCTCCTATCTGAACAGACCCAATGAGCCAGCATGGCAACTCGGCCATGCATGTGGAATCGATTACACTTGCTGCATATGATAACGGATTTCATAATGGCGTGACCAGGGTCACTCTGTTTGAATTGGTGCCGATGGTGCACGCTCTGCCACCTGGGCGGTAATCATCACGCCCCTTGGCTCACGATTCAGAATACAGGCAGCGCCGCTTCGGCAAAGCAAAAACCACCCACACAACAGCGGAGATAGTGCCTACTGGCGCACCAGCTGCACCACGTTTTCCACATGCAGGGTGTGGGGGAACATATCCACCGGCTGCACGGCATTGAGGTGATAACCATGCGACGTCAGATAGGCCAGATCGCGCGCTAGCGAAGTAGGATCACAGGAGACATAGACCAGAGTCCGGGGCGCCATCTGCACCAGCGTCTCCAACACCCGAGCATCACACCCCTTGCGAGGCGGATCCACCACCACCACATCGGCACGATAACCTTGGGCATAGAGAGCGGGCACCACCTCTTCGGCCTTGCCCACATGAAACTCAGTATTGGCGAGCTCATTGCGCAGCGCATTAGCACGGGCATCCTCGATCGCCTCGCTCACCAACTCGACGCCAATCACCCTGGCCGCCTGACGCGCCAGAAACAGCGATATGGTGCCGATGCCGCAATAGATGTCGAACACAGTCTCCTGGCCGGTTAAGCCCGCCAGGCGCAAGGCTTCGCGGTAGAGCAGTGCCGTCTGTTGCGGGTTGATCTGATAAAACGACAACGGGGAGAGTTCAAAGCGCAGCCCCTCCAGACTATCGGCAATCACCTGGCGTCCAGCCAGAGTGTGATTCTCAAACCCCAGAATACGATTACCGCGCAGGGGGTTAATGTTATGCACCACGCTGGCCAGCTGGGGAAAGCGCGCCAAGCGTTGCAGCAGCGCCTCGCTGTGGGGCAACACCTCCCCCAGGGTCACCAGCACCAGCATCCACTCACCCGAGTGGCGACCATCCCGCAGCATCAGATAACGCAGCACGCCGCTATGAGCCTGCTCATCGTAGGCTGCTATGTTGAACTCCCGCAGCCAGGCGCGAACTTCAGCCACCAGCTCAGCAGTCAAACTGGGCTGGATGGCACAATCATCGCACACCACCAGCTCGTGGCTCTGTTGGCGAAAAAAGCCCAGCTCGGCACCATCAGGAGAGGGCCGCACCGCGTAGAGGGCCTTGTTGCGATAGCCATAGGGCGTACTCATGCCCAGGCACTCGGCCACCTCAGCCTGCAACCCCTTGGCCGCTAGGGCCTCGACCACCAACTGCCGCTTCAGGCGCAGCTGGGCCGGATAATCCAGGATCCCGAGCTGGCATCCACCGCACTCGGTATGGGGGCAAAAGTTAGGCACCCGATCCGGGCTGGCCGTTTGCACCGCCAGTAGTTCTCCCTGGGCATAGCTGGGCTTGAGACCATGCAGCCGCACCGATACCTGCTCACCGGGCAGAGCCCCCCTGACGAAGATCTTGCGTCCTTCCGCCACACCTATGCCATCCCCCTTGTCGGTCAAGGTGGTAATGGCGAGATCATGGATGGTGGTAGAGGACATAAGCGACTCCGAGCTGAGCAACAACTATGGCGCCTGCTGGCGCCTGGGGCGGCTATTCTAGCACGAGCCCAGAGACAGACGAAAAAGCCCTGCCAATAGTTGTCAGGGCTGATAAGCAGGGCTAACCAAGCGGTAGGGAGCAGCCTTACTGGGCTTTCTCCACATGGGTATCCGCACCTGAGGTCAGGATTTTCACCTTCTGCCCCTTGGCAAAGGTCACCTCTGGCTTACTCGGTTGCACCACGGAGAGCAGCTTGCCCGCATCGGTTTTGACGGTTAACTCGACCATCTGCTGAGTGGCTGAGGCAGCACTGGCCGTAGCGGTAGTCGCCTGAGCCTGGCGACGACGTGAGGCCGAAGCACCGGCCACGGCACCCACAGCGGTGGCGACATCCTGGCCGTTCCCGTCACCAAACTGGTTCCCCACAGCGCCACCTATGGCCGCCGCCCCTAGGGTACGCAAGCCCTGACGATGGCCAGAGGTGGAAGTGGCGGTGGAACTGGGAGCGGCACTAGCGCTCTCGGTGAAGAGCCGAGCCTCTTGTACCACACCGTATTGAATTTCTTGCGCCGTTCCCGCCAGAGCGGGCTCTGCCGCCATAGCCAACAAAAGTGCAACCGCGCCAAACGCTTTGTTCATCGTTATCACCTCATTATCCTTGTCAGCCTGCGGGTCACAGGCGGGTTTCATCCCTCGCCACGAGTCTCAGAACAGATGTAAGGCTCCAAATGGCATGTAAACAATAACACCATACTCGGCGACAAAGTCGTAATGCAACGTTTACAGCGGTAAAAAATCCCTGCTTGAGCGAGGTAAAATTATTCTGTCCAACCAGACGAAAAAAATCCGCGTAGACAAACGAGCGAGGTGTATTGCGCTAGAACCTGCAGATTAATGCTGAACCGAGTGGGGTAAAGCGGCTAACATTCAATCAAACTGGAACACAATATGGTTATATCATGCGCCATTTGATGCCTTGCCTGAACGGCTCCTTGCTGTTTCTCTTGTTGGCGACCTTACCCGTACAGGCCACCGACAATGGGATGCCGATAAAAAACACGACACCCGCTAACGACGCGATCTTTTCCATTCCACTCGAAGGTTGGCTGAGTCCGTGGCAGGGGGATCTGGATGGCATGATTGCGCGGCGCTACATCCGGGTGCTGACCACCTATAACAAATCCTTCTATTTCTTCGACGAAAGAGCCAATCCACTCGGCATTACCTACGACACCTTTCATCAGTTCGAGCGTCAGTTTAACGAGAAACTGCTCAAGCAAAAGCGCTTGGCACAACGCCACCTCAAGGTGCGCATCGTCTTCATCCCGGTCGCGCGCGATGAGCTGATCCCCGCCCTGCTGGCCGGGCGCGGTGATATAGCGGCAGCTAATCTGACCATGACCCCCGGCCGCCAGCAGCAGGTGGACTTTACCACCCCGCTCTCCAACGATGTCGACGAGTTGGTGCTCTCGGCCCCCGGTGCCGCCAGGTTAAAGCATCGCGATGAGCTCAGTGACAAGGAGGTTTTTGTGCGCCGCTCATCGAGTTATTACGAAAGCCTGGTCGCCCTCAATGCCTCGCTGCGCCAGCAGAATCGCCCGCCTGTGATACTGCGTGCCGCCCCTGAGGTGCTCGAAGATGACGACTTGATCGAGATGCTCCACGCCGGTTTGATCTCCTATATCGTGGTCGACAGTCACAAGGCCTATTTCTGGAAGAAAATATTCCCCAATATTGAAATTAATCAGCAGGCCACCTTACGCCAAAACAGCCACATAGCCTGGGCCGTCCGTAAGAACAGCCCGCAACTGGTGAATGAACTCGATGACTATATTGCTAACCATGCCAAAGGGAGCAAAACGGCCAATATCATACTGCAACGCTATCTGCAGAATACCCGCTATGTCACGGACTCGGTCAGCAAAAATGCGCGCGCCAAGTTTGTCAGCATGATGGATTATTTTAAGAAATACAGTGACCGCTATGATATCGATTGGCTCATCATGACGGCACAAGGCTATCAGGAGTCCAAGCTGGATCAGTCGGTGCGCAGCAAGGTCGGTGCCATAGGTGTAATGCAGGTGATGCCCAAAACCGGTAAAGATATGAATGTCGGCGACATTCGCAAAATTGAGCCAAACATTCATGCCGGGATTAAATATATCCGCTGGATGATCGAACACTTCTACCAGGATGCCAAAATGAGTGAGCTGGATAAGGCCCTATTCTCTTTTGCCTCCTACAATGCCGGGCCCGGGCGCATAGCCGAGATGCGCAAGCTGGCCACCAAACGCGGATATGATGAAAACAGATGGTTTGGCCATGTGGAATATGTCGCCGCAGAGAAAATTGGCGCCGAGACCGTCACTTACGTCAATAATATCTATAAATATTACATTGGTTACCGGCTACTGACTGAACACCTGGCCGAAAAGCAGAAGATAAAAGGCTCGCTCGAACTCAAGCCCTAGCGCGATGATGGGGATACGCTTAATTAATTGCCTTGGCTCACCGGGAATTGAATCGTGGCTCAGACGCTGCGGAAGCCAACACGCCTCAATGTTATTATTCACCCTACCGCTGGATGCGATACGCCTGCGCCAACCGCAACAAGGTGCCATCCTGCTCCATCGCCTGCAGCGTAGTTCGCCAGGCCGCCATGACCGCCGGATCCGTGCCAAGCGATGCGACCACCCAGGCCTGATAGTCACTGAGCTTCACCCCCTTGACGAAGGTCTGCTCCGGTAGTCCGTGCAGGCGCAAAAAGTAGCTGACCGCAGTACGCGAGGCGATCCAGCCGTCGATGCGACCACTCATCAACTTGCGGCCATTGGCATCATCCGAGGTGATCATCTCGATCTGCTCCAACCCCTTCCGCTGAGCGGCGATGGCATTGGCGGCGCCGATATTGGCACCCAGCATCCCCAGCGATTTGGCCTGCTCCAGTGTCATTGCGACCGGTCGCCCCTTGACGGTATAGACGCTGAAATCATCCACCACCACCGGATACAACCAGTGTACCGTCGACTCCCGCTCCGGTATGCGCCCGACCCACAGCGCGATAACGTTCGGCTCACTCTGGACGGTGCGATTAGCCCGCGCCAGAGGCTGCACCCGTATGGTGCCGCGATAGCCCAGGCGATGCATCACCTCCTGCCCCAGCTCATAGGCATAGCCGCGGTAGTGCTCCTGCTCGACAAAGACAAACGGCGCAATGTTCGAGCAGACCACTTCCGGCTCTTTGGCCTGGGCACTGGCCAACAGCGATGGCGACAACAGCGCGCACAGCATTATTAGCGCAACCCGTGATACCCCCCCACCTCTCGCCATCAATGCTCCCATTCGACACACCTAGATCATTAGCATAGCCGCAACACGCCTTGCGAGCCCTTAACGCGGTACAGTGCCCCCGGTGCACACATAAAAAAACGGCGACCCATTGGCCGCCGCATCCACTGAGCAAAGCGGCATCAACCGCTGATCCCAACCTCGAGGGTAAAGGCATGGGCTTTGCTGCTCTTGGCCGCAGAGCCCATCTGATAAACGCGGATAGTGTATTTACCCTTGGCCGGTAGTGCCCCTTCGAAGGTATTGCCCAAGGTAGAGCCGATGAAGATGGCCTCGTCACTACCCGGCGGCAGCACATTGAAGTAGGTACTGGAGCTACCCTGCAACTTCACCACCATACTCTGCCCCTTATTGGCAACCAGGGTATAGTCCAGAGTCTGATCCCCCTTGATACTGCCCTTTAGGGTGGCACCAGACTCTCCCTTCTTGAACTGCACCGCCTGAGTTTTGATGCCATCCGTCGCCTGAGCAGGCAAGACACCGCCCCCCAAGACTCCCATCCCCATTAACAAGGCCCACATAATCCGCTTCATCATCCGCACCTTCTGTTGGCAAACCTGATTAACATTAGCGCAACGCATGAATGAGCACTAGATGAAGAGCCTGATGAACAAGCGAAGGGAAAGAGAGCAACCAAAGCGGCAGGAGATGAATATCATGATCGGCAATAAGCAAAAGGCCACTCCGAAGAGTGGCCTTTTGCATTGAATGTGGTGCCCAGGGTCGGACTCGAACCGACACAGTTATTCACCGGCGGATTTTGAATCCGCTGCGTCTACCGATTTCGCCACCTGGGCTTGCACACTGTCACCTTGCGGTCACACTCTGTTGTGCGGAAGGGATTATACATAGCCGCAACCGGAGCACAAATGGTTTTTTCCATCATCTCAATCGGTTGATGAAGAAATCGTCGACCCCGTCACTGGGGGTGGCCTAGGTGTTTGCGGTAGACTGGGCCACCACTTTCCATAACTAGAACCAGATTGATTTTTTTATGAGCAAATCCACCAAACGCACCACCAAAACCGCTCACGCCACAACAACGACGCCCCCCTCGGTGCCGCGGCTGCCTCGCGCCGGTCTGTTGCCGCGCCTGGGAGCCTGGGCTTGCGACGCCACCCTGGTCCTGTTGCTATTGCTGATAGCCGCCGCCTTGGGCTTTGTCGCCGCCTTCATGCTGGTCAGTGGTGGCCTGCTGCCCCTGGGAGAGTATGCCGATGTGCCAACCCTACTGGCCCACTCACTGCTCTATATTGGCTACCTGACTGCCGTCATCTGCGGTTACTACCTCTGGTTCTGGTGCCGCAGCGGCCAGACGCCGGGCCTGCGCCTATTCAGCCTCAAGGTGCAAAGCCTGGATGGTTCCCCCCTCAAGGTAGGGCAAGCGCTGGTGCGGATGTTTACCAGCGCCTTTGGCCTGGGCAACCTGCTGGTGCCGCTGGATCGCAACACCTTGGCCTTTCAGGATCACTGGGGTGAGTGCGAAGTGGTGGTGCTGGACAAAGTTTGATCCAAGCCGGGCCAAGGGGCCATGCCCCTTGGCCACCCACCCCGGTTAAACCGCGCAAAACGACATCCCCCGCACAAATACTCATCCCGCCTTGTCGATTGATATATATCACCAAGATTCAAATAAATTATGGCCAATACATCTAACAACCTGGGTTTCACACCGGGGAGTCGAAGTCATTTATTTTTCACCTTTCTTTGATCGCACAGATATTCAGCACATCATGGAGCCATTACACTAGGGCAACGTGGTGATAAATGACGCAGAGTCGGAAAACCTCAGGTTCTGTCGGTTTTTCACTAATAGATCAATAACTAACACCACGGCAAAGTGTGTTTTCCCCCAGCAGAAGCGTGTTGTGCCAGCACATTGGCATAAAAACATCACTGGTTTGGGGAGCAAAGGAATGGATCTTGAAAGTTATCGCATGGCATTTAGCCCACGCGAACAAGGCTGGTTACCCCTATGGGGACGCAATGGCAAATTGTCCCTGGGCTGGTCGTGCCTGCTCAATCGCCCCTTGCGCTCTCGCATTGAGAAGACCTTTCGCGGCCTGGCCAAAACCCGGGTCGAATTACTGCAACACTGGACCCGCCATCACTGGCAACAACTGGCCCAGATTGCCACCCCCCTGCAGGAGAGTTGGCCCCGCTTAGATCAGGCCCTGCTTACCACGGCCCACCACCATATGCCCGACGTCTCCGAGCTGATGGTGGTGGATGCACAAGGCAGCATACTGCTCTCTACCGCCATCAATCGTCAGGGCAAGAACCACGCTGGCGCCGCCCTACAAGCAGGGCTCAAAGCCCCCTTCCTGCATGGCCCCTATCTGGACCCAGTAACCCTGGCGCTCGGCGCCACCAGCTCGCAGTTTCATGACGCCGTCACCCTGATGTTTTATCAGCCGCTGCGAGTCGAGGGCAAAGCGGTGGGCTGCCTCTGCGCCCGCATCCCCAACGATGTGCTCAGTGACTTGATCCAGCGCGAGGCAGGACACGTCTACCGTGACTCGGGGGATAACTACCTCTTCATGGTGGAATCCCGCTTCGACCCCAAGATCCGCCCCGGCACGGCGCTCTCC
The DNA here is from genome assembly GCF_055413345.1 of Pseudaeromonas sp. HNCC25DJ180. Lineage (NCBI taxonomy): Bacteria > Pseudomonadati > Pseudomonadota > Gammaproteobacteria > Aeromonadales > Aeromonadaceae > Pseudaeromonas > Pseudaeromonas sp. HNCC25DJ180. The sequence goes on along the minus strand of NZ_JBVAYF010000010.1, from coordinate 148,580 downwards.
CGCTCCCGCTTCGAAGATGACACCTTCAGCGGCGGCGAGAACCTCAAGCAGGGCGTGAGCACGGCCTATGGCAAGGTTCAGGTCAAAGAGCACACCGAGTTCGAGCTCATCTTCAACGACCCAGCCACAAGGCAACTCCACCCTGGAGTGCGCGAGACCATACGCTGCGGCCAGAACCTTTTCGTGCTCTACCCCGGCTACCCGGACTACCGCCATATCCCTGTCATCGGCTCGGGCGTCACCTTTACGCTCCCCGGTTCACCCGATCGCTGGGGCATGATGTGCGAGGGCGATCTGGAGGAGGTCTACCGGCGCCGCAGTGTCAGCTATACCCTGCTCAGTCACCTGCTGCTTACCCTGGTCGCCATCTGTGTCGGTCATTTTCTCTTGCCGCCACTCATCTCCGCCCACCCCTCGCCCCTGCTCAACTGGTCGATACCCCTCATCACCACCAGCCTGGCCATAGGCAGCTTCTGGTTCCTCAGCCTGCGGCCTCGCGCCCGACGCCTGCAGGCCCTGTGCGACTTCTTCCTGGCCACCGCCGAGTGTGGTGCCCCCTTGAGCGAACGCCTCGACCCCAGCCGCTTTGTTCGTGATGAAACCGGCGTACTGGTGGGCTGGATCAACAGCTTCGTCGACAAGATGGACACCACAATGCAGCGCATAGTCGGCGCCAGCTGCGCCCTGGAACACACCTCCGGCAATCTGAGCGGGACCTCCACTCAAGCCAACCGGGCCGCCGTGGAGCAGAACCAGGCCGCCAGCTCCACCGCCCAGGCCATGGCCGAGGTAAGCCAGAGCATAGAGGAGATAGCCGAGCACATAGTGCAGAGTGAAGCCTCCTCCACTCAGGCTCTGACTCTGGCGGCGCGCGGGGCTCAGGTGGTGGGGCAGACCACCAGCGACATAGAGGAGCTGGCCCGGCTTATCGAATCCTCCAGCCAGACTGTCATCAGCCTGAGTGAAGACACGCGCCAGGTGCAGCATATCAGCGAGGATATTCGCGGCATCGCCAACCAGACCAACCTGCTGGCACTCAATGCCGCCATCGAGGCGGCGCGGGCCGGCGAGAGCGGTCGCGGCTTCGCCGTGGTGGCCGATGAGGTGCGCAACCTGGCCCAGCGCACGGCGAAGGCCACGGAGCAGATCGCCACCACCCTCGACAGCGTGCGTCAGCAGGGCATATTGGCGGTGGAAGCTATGCAGACATGCCAACAGCGGGCCCAGGAGAGCGTGGCTCGCTCCGCCGATGCCAATGAGGCTTTGGCGCGCATACATCAGGAGGTGGCCACCATTCAGGATCAACTCCAGTTCATCAGCCAGGCCATGCAGGCCCAGCGCCAGCAGACCCAGACCGCCAATGACCAAGCCCAGGCCATCACCCGGGGCTCGGAGTACAGCGCCCTGGCGGCCGCGCAAACCCTGCAAGCCGCCCAATCGCTGGGCCAACTGGTGCTCGATCTGCAACAGACCGCCAGCAAACTGAGCCAGGAGCAGGAGAGCAAACCCGAGTGCCCGAAAGCCAAGGCCGTCACCTCACCCACTCCACAACTTGCCCTGGCCTAGCAGCAGGGTGCGCTAACCGGTAAAGCAAGTTCTGCCCCCTCCTTTTGGGAGGGGGTTATAACCGGCGTGGGTGAGCATATGATCATGACTGGGCCCCATTATGGTGCTCATCTCCCTCTCGACAGCCTCGCATTGCTAATTTCAGATTCTTTTGACCCCTTATTTTCCCCTATGAGCAAATAATCACCTCTGGCACGTTCCCTGCTTGTATACAAGAAAGCGTGCACCCGAGGATCCGGGCCTGTGGCCCACTCCCGTGCGACAATCTGTAATGGATGACTAGGGTTCCGATCTGCTTGCAGATGGCTGGTCCGAGAGTCATCGACCTTCCTTGACGGTGGGTTACACGGCGGGACAAAAGCCCGGGAGAGCAAGCCGCAAGGCTTACGGATCCCGTGTGCTTGACCACCATGTGCTCCCAAGGAGGGAACCCATATGCCATACCGCAACCCGTCATCTGCTCGCCGCCCACTCCAGCGTCTGCTGGCCCTGCTGCTGTTACCCCTGCTGTTGCTGGGTCCGGTCACGGCTGCTCAGGCCGCTGCCAAAGAGAAGTTCAAGGTCGCCTGGACCATCTACGCCGGCTGGATGCCCTGGGACTATGCGGCCCAGAGCGGCATAGTGAAAAAGTGGGCCGACAAGTACAACATCGAGATCGATGTGGTGCAGATCAACGACTATGTGGAGTCCATCAACCAGTACACGGCGGGCGGCTTTGATGGCTGCGTGATGACCAATATGGATGCCCTCACCATACCGGCGGCCGGTGGCATCGACTCCACCGCCCTGATAGTGGGGGACTTCTCCAACGGCAACGATGGCATAGTGCTCAAGGGCAAGAGCCAGCTGGCCGACATCAAGGGGCAATCGGTCAATCTGGTGGAGCTGAGCGTCTCCCACTACCTGCTGGCCCGCGCCCTGGAAAAACAGGGGCTCGCCGAGAAGGATATCAAGGTGGTGAACACCTCGGATGCGGACATGGCCTCGGCCTTTGCCTCTGCCGATGTGACCGCCGCCGTCACCTGGAACCCTATCCTGAGCGAAATCACCAAGACTCCCGGCAGCCACAAGGTGTTCGATTCCAGCCAGATCCCCGGTGAAATCATCGATCTGATGGTGGTCAACACCGAACGCCTCAAGGCCCACCCTGAGCTTGGCAAGGCATTAACGGGCGCCTGGTACGAGGTGATGGGCATCATGAGCGGCTCTGATGCCAAGGCCAAGGCCGCCCGCGAGCAGATGGCCAAGGCCTCCGGCACCGATCTGGCCGGTTATGAGAGCCAGCTTGCCGCCACCCGCATGTTCTACCAACCCGCCGAGGCACTGACCTTCACCAAGGGCAAGGAGCTCAAGAGCACAATGCAACTGGTGGCCGAGTTCTCCTTTGCCCACGGTCTGCTGGGTGATGGAGCCCCCAATGCCGGTCTCGTCGGCATCAGCACCCCAGCTGGCACCTATGGCGACAGCAACAATATCAAGCTGCGTTTTGACCCCAGCTATATGCAGCTGGCCGCCGACGGCAAGCTCTAGGAGTCACCATGACCCGACTCGTCAACCGCCAACCGGAACGCACAGTGCGCATACTGCTGGCCCTGCTGCCCTTCCTCCTGCTGGCCATCGCCTACCTGCTCTGCTCGGAGGCGCGTCTGGCGGCCAACCCGCAGGACAAGCTGCTGCCCGGCATCAAGGCGCTGGCGGAGGGGATCCATCGGGTCGCCTTCGAGCCTAGCCGTCGCAGCGGCGAGATCCTGCTGGTGAGCGACACCCTGGCCAGCCTCAAGCTGCTGCTGACCGGCGTCGGCCTCTCGGCGCTGATCGGTCTGGTGGTTGGGCTGGGCAATGGGGCCATTCCCCTGCTGCGGGCGCCGCTCTCGCCGCTGGTAACGGCCCTGTCGCTGATCCCGCCCATGGCGCTGCTGCCCATCCTCTTTATCGTCTTCGGCCTGGGGGATCTGGCCAAGATCATGCTGATCATCTTCGGCATCTGCCCGCTGCTGATCCGGGATCTGCAGCTCAAGACCCTGAGCCTGCCCGAGGAGTTGAAGGTCAAGGCCCTGACCCTGGGCGCCAACAGCTGGCAACTGCTGCTGCGGGTGCTGCTGCCCCAGGTGCTGCCACGTCTGATTGAGGCGGTGCGACTCACCCTGGGCAGTGCCTGGCTGTTTCTGATCGCCGCCGAGGCCATTGCCGCCACGGCGGGGCTGGGCTATCGCATCTTTCTGGTCCGTCGCTATCTGGATATGGCGGTGATCCTCCCCTACGTGGTCTGGATCACCCTGCTGGCCTTTGCCATGGATTATCTGCTGCGTCAGTTGGCCCGTCGGGCCTTCCCCTGGTACTACGGCCGGGGTGGAGAGGGATCTGCAACATGAGCCAACCCATTATTCAAGCCCGTAATCTCTGGAAGGAGTACGGCGAGCACTGCGTGCTGGAGCGCCTGAACATCAGCGTCAACGCCGGGGAGTTTGTCACCCTGGTGGGCGCCTCCGGCTGCGGCAAGAGCACCTTCTTGAAGCTGCTGCTGGGTACCGAAACCCCGAGCCGGGGCGAGCTGCTGCTCGATGGCAAGCCCCTGCCCGCCGAGCCGGATCCGGAGCGGGGTATCGTCTTTCAGCGCTACTCCGTCTTTCCCCATCTCACCGCCCTGCAGAACGTGATGCTGGCCGATGAGCTGGCCGCCAGCCCCTTGCTGGGACGGCTGTTTGGCCAGCGCAAGCAGGCCGCCCGGGAGAAGGCCGAAGCCATGCTGGAGCAGGTGGGGCTCACCCAGGCCCGGGATCGCTATCCGGCCGAGCTCTCCGGCGGCATGCAGCAGCGGCTGGCCATCGCCCAGGCGCTGATGAAAAAGCCGCGCCTGCTACTGCTGGACGAGCCCTTCGGCGCCCTGGATCCGGGGATCAGGGGCGACATGCACCAGCTGATCCAGCGTCTGTGGCAGGAGCAGGGGCTCACCATCTTCATGGTGACCCACGATCTCAAGGAGGGCTTTGCCCTGGGCAGCCGACTCTGGGTCTTCGACAAGCTGCGCCACGACCCGCAACAACCCCTGCGCTATGGCGCGCGCATCACCTATGACATTCCCCTGCTGCACGGCCAGCTGCCACGCGACTTCCACCTCGCTGGCGTGGCGGCCGCGGATCTCGCCAAGGAGAGACTATGAGTAACCTCATCTACCAAAGCCAACTGCCCGGTGGCAGCCACTGGTCACTGCGCATTCCCAAAGGCACCCTGCTGCGCCTGACCGATATCGAAGGCGGCGCCAACCTGGGCATGCTCTTTTATAACCCGCTGAATCTGCTGGAGCGCTACAACGCCCCGGATACCTTGAAGTGTCAGCACACCTTCAAGCTCACTGCCGGTCACTGCCTCTACTCGGACATGGGCCATATCTTCTGCTCCATCATCGAGGACAGCACAGGCTGGATCGATACGGTGGGCGGCAGTTGTGACAAGGCCAAAGTGAGTGCTCGCTGGGGGGAGCGGGATTATCAGCACGACCGCAACCTCTGGCTGCAGAACGGCCACGACAGTTTTCTGGTGGAAGTGGCCAAATATGGCCTGGGCGAGCGGGATCTGGCCGCCAACCTCAACCTCTTTAGCAAGCTGGCGGTGAGTGACGAGGGCACCCTGAGCTATGTAAGCGATCACTCACCGGCTGGCAGCACCATTACTCTGCGTTTCGAGATGGACACCCTAGTGGTGATGCACAGCTGCCCCCATCCGCTGAACCCCGCCAAGGAGTATCCGCGCAAGCCGGTGGCCTATGCCCTGCTGGAAGCGGACCCGGTGGCGGCGGACGATCTCTGCCTCAACTCCCGGCCGGAGAATGGACGCGGCTTTGCCAACAACGCCCGTTATCTCTGCTGCGCTCATCATTGAAGAAGCTGGCTCTGAATGAGCCATATGAAGTAAGGAGTCACTATCATGCTGACCACAAGTCCGTTGCTGCCTGAACAGGCCCTGCTGCGCCAGAAGGTCCCGGCCGGGGATTACTGGCTCTACCCTCTGTATCAGGGGCAGACCCTGCGCATTCTGGATCTGGAGGGTAATCAGGCCGCCGATACCCTCTTCTACCGGCTGGATGATACCGCCGAGCGTTACAGCGCCATGGATACCATACGCGAGCAGGGCAATATCTTCCTCTCCACCGGCACGCGCCTGCTCTCCAATCGCGGCAACCTGATGCTCACCATTACCGCCGACACCTGCGGCCGTCACGATACCCTGGGCGGCGCCTGCGCCACCGAGAGCAACCAGATCCGTTACGATCTGGAGAAGCAGACCATGCACGCCTGCCGCGACAGCTGGCTGCTGGCGGTGAGCGAGCACCCGGAATATGGCCTCACCAAGCGCGACATCACCCATAACATCAACTTCTTTATGAATGTGCCGGTCACCGCCGAGGGCGGCCTCAGCTTTGCCGATGGCATCAGTGCGCCGGGCAAGTATGTGGAGCTGCGCGCCGAGATGGATCTGCTGGTGCTGCTCTCCAACTGCCCCCAGCTCAACAACCCCTGCAACGGCTATAACCCGACGCCGGTGGAGATGATCATCTGGGAGAAGATCAGCGAAGAGAGCACAGCAGATCAGGGTACAACCCTGCTGATCTGAATACAAAACAGAATAAAATCAATATGTTATATATTATTGATTTTGTTCGTAATTTTATATCTATTTGATTTTATTGATATTTTAAAATCCCCAGGGACGACCCAGAGGGATCAGCATCGCAGGGCGGGACGACCCGCCACGGAGCCACTCATGTTTACCAAAGTCCTGATCGCCAACCGGGGCGCCATCGCTTGCCGCATCATTCACACCCTGCAGGCCATGGGGATCCACTCCGTCGCCATCTATGCCGAGGCCGATGCCGACAGCCTGCATGTGGCCCGCGCCGACGAGGCCTATCCGCTGGGCCCGGGCGCCGCCAAGGATACCTATCTGGATCAGCACAAGGTGATCGCCATAGCGCGGCAAGCTGGCGCCCAGGCCATCCACCCCGGCTACGGTTTCTTGAGCGAGAACCCCGACTTTGCCAGGCTCTGCGAGCAATCCGGCATCACCTTCTTAGGCCCCACCCCCGAGCAGATGACCGCCTTTGGCCTCAAGCACGAGGCGCGCGCCATCGCCCAAGCCGCCAACGTGCCCCTGCTGCCCGGCTCCGGTCTGCTGGCCGATGTGAACGAAGCCCTGGCCGAAGCCGAGCGCATCGGCTACCCGGTGATGCTCAAGAGCACAGCCGGTGGCGGCGGCATCGGCATGCAGCGCTGTTATACGGCAGATGAGCTGGTCAGCGCCTTTGCCTCGGTAAAGCGCCTGAGCGAAAACAACTTCAGCAACAGCGGCATCTTCCTGGAGAAATTTATCAGCGATGCCCGCCATATCGAGGTGCAGATCTTCGGTGACGGCCAGGGACAGGTGATCGCCATCGGCGAGCGCGACTGCTCGGCCCAGCGCCGCAACCAGAAGGTGATCGAGGAGTGCCCGGCCCCCCATCTAAGCGAGGCCGCACGAGACGAATTGCATCAGACCGCCATCCGTCTGGGCGAGCGCCTAAGCTATCGCAGCGCCGGGACGGTGGAGTATGTCTACGATGCCCAGAGCGAGCGCTTCTACTTTCTGGAGGTAAATACCCGGCTGCAGGTGGAGCACGGCGTCACCGAGCAGGTCTACGGCGTGGATCTGGTGCGCTGGATGATAGAGCTGGGCGCCGGCACCCTGCCCAGTTTGACCAGCCTCTCCGCCCCGCTGCAAGCCCGCGGCCACGCCATTCAGGTGCGCCTCTATGCCGAAGATCCTGCCCGCCAGTTCCAGCCCTGCGCCGGGCTCTTGAGCGAGGTGATCTTCCCCGCCACCGACCGTCAGCGACGACGCATCGATCACTGGATTGAGCGCGGCATCGAAGTGCCCGCCTTCTTTGATCCCATGCTGGCCAAGCTGATCTGCCACGGCAAGGATAGGGCCGATGCCCTGCAGGAGCTATCCAGCCTGCTGGCCGAGTGCCAACTCTACGGCATCGAGACCAACCAGCGCTGGCTGCAGGCCCTGCTGCAAAGCCCGGAGGTGCAAAGCGGTCGGGTGCTGACCCGCACTCTGGCCAGCTTCGTCTTCACGCCCCAGACCCTGGAGGTGGTCAGCGGTGGCACCCAGAGCACGCTGCAGGATTACCCCGGCCGCGTCGGCTACTGGCATATCGGCGTGCCCCCCTCAGGCCCCATGGATAACTGGTCGTTCCGTCTGGGCAACCGGCTGCTGGGCAACCCCGAAGGGGCTACCGGTCTGGAGATGACCTTAAGCGGCCCAACCCTGAAATTTCACTGCCCACGCCGTATCGTGCTGGCCGGGGCCGCCATGAGCGCGCGCCTGCTGGCCGCCGATGGCAGCAGCCAGAGCCTGCCTCATTGGCAGAGCGTGCTGGTGAGCGCCGGTAGCACACTGCAACTGGGCAAGATCGCCGAGGGCGGCGCCCGCTGTTATCTGCTGATTGAAGGCGGCTTTGCCGCACCCGACTATCTGGGCAGCCAGAGCACCTTTACCCTGGGCCAGTTTGGCGGCCATGCCGGACGCGCCCTGCAGGCCGGAGATGTGCTGCACCTGGGCCAGCCGCTGCCAGAACAACAAAAGCAACAAAAGGACAACCACCTTCCTGAATCGCTGGCCGAAAGCCTGCAACCGCAGATCGGCCGTCACTGGGATTTAAGAGTGATCTACGGCCCCCATGGCGCTCCCGATTTCTTCACCCAGCAGGATATCGACACCCTCTTTAGCCACGACTACGAGGTGCACTACAACTCCAGCCGTACCGGCGTGCGTCTGATCGGCCCCAAGCCCGAGTGGGCGCGCACCGATGGCGGCGAGGCGGGGCTGCACCCCTCCAACCTGCACGATAATGCCTATGCCATCGGCACTCTGGACTTTACCGGCGATATGCCAGTGCTGCTGGGGCCGGATGGCCCGAGTCTGGGCGGCTTTGTCTGCCCGGCTACCCTGATCAAGGCCGATCTCTGGAAGATGGGGCAGCTCAAAGCGGGCGACAAGGTGCGCTTTGTACCCGTCTCCATGGCCGATGCCGAACTGCTGGAGCGCCATCAGCTGGCGCAACTGGCCCAGCTCACCGCGCTGGCCGAGCCGCAGGTGGCCCGCGCGCCGCTCACCACACCCATTATCAAGACCCTGCCCAAAGAGCGCTTTGGCGAGGAGGTGGTCTACCGCCCCAGCGGCGATGATTATCTGCTGGTGGAGTATGGCCGCCAGGAGCTGGATATCCGCCTGCGCTTTCGCGCCCACGCCCTGATGCGCTGGCTGGAGCAGGCCAAGCTGCCGGGGATCTTCGAGTTGACCCCCGGCATCCGCTCCTTGCAGATCCACTACGACAACCTGCAACTGCCCACCGCCACCCTCCTGGCACATCTGGAGCAGGCCGAAGGGGAGCTGGCCGATATCGACCATATGGAGGTGCCCGCCCGCATCGTCCACCTGCCCCTCTCCTGGGATGACGAGGCCACCCGCCTGGCCATTCGCAAGTATGACGAGCTGGTGCGCAAGAACGCCCCCTGGTGCCCCTCCAATATCGAATTTATCCGCCGCATCAACGGCCTGGAGTCGGTGGAGCAGGTCAAGGAGATCCTCTTTAGCGCCAGCTATCTGGTGATGGGCTTGGGCGATGTCTATCTGGGCGCCCCGGTGGCCACCCCCATGGATCCGCGCCACCGTCTGGTGACCACCAAGTACAACCCGGCCCGCACCTGGACCCCGGAGAACGCCGTGGGCATAGGCGGCGCCTATCTGTGCGTCTATGGCATGGAGGGGCCCGGCGGCTACCAGTTTGTCGGCCGCACCCTGCAGATGTGGAACCGCTATCGCCAAACGTCCGAGTTTACCCAGCCCTGGCTGCTCCGCTTCTTCGATCAGATCCGCTTCTACGAGGTGAGCGCCGAGGAGCTGGTCAAGATCCGCCACGACTTCCCCCGTGGCCGCTATCCACTGAAAATCGAGGAGACCACCTTTTCGCTGGCCAGCTACAACGCCCTGCTGGAAGCCAACGCCGATGAGATCACCGCCGCCAAGGCGCGCCAGCAGAGCGCCTTCGATGCCGAACGCCAGCGCTGGTTGGCATCGGGCCAGGCCCACTTCGAGAGCGAAAAGGAGGGGCTGCACGAGCAGGCCGAGGAGCTGGTGTTAAGCGACAGCGAACGGGCGGTCGAAAGCCCGGTCTCCGGCAGCATCTGGCAGATCAGCATCAAACCCGGCGACAAGGTAAAAGCCGGTGACACCCTGCTCATCATCGAATCCATGAAGATGGAGATAGCGGTACAAGCCAGCGAATCCGGCACCGTCACCCGCCTGCTCCACACCCCCGGCAACGCCATCCGCGCCGGCGACCCCTTGCTGGTGCTGGAGGTGAAGTAGCGGGGTTAAACAAGATCAGCGAGTCCTGAGCCAGCGCCAGAACTAAATACCCGTTCCTAATTTATGCTACAGCAACGAGGTAACACACGCTGACACGCCGTGAACCCTTCCCTGGGGGCTCCACCGCGCCATCCCTGGCGCGGAGGGTCAGCTTAGTGCTACCCCGCCCCTATGTTGAGTGATCTATTTTTCGGCACAGCTAGTTAGGACTCGCCGAATAGTCAACCATCGTCATCCCCGTGAAAACGGGGATCCAGTACTTCCTGCCAGAAACCCGCCCTACCGGATAAGGCCATCTCTTCACTCCTCCCCAACCAGAGAAGGTCACCGCTCTTAACTCCTCCCCCTTTTTAAGGGGGAGATTGAGAGGGGGTTATGCTTTTTAGCTTTTGCAACCTCAGGAGTCACCTCTACGTACTACTTCAATAAGTACAAATTGCAATTAATTCCCTATGCTGTACTCTTTTAATACACACAAATGGGAGGGCTCTGCGATGCCTAGAACGCTAGTAGGAACCAGTGAGCGCGTATCCTTGCGGATCGCCTCCGATGAAAAATTATTGTTGATGCGGGCCGCCGCGTTACAGCACACCAATCTCACTGAATTCGTGATCCGCAATGTCGTCGCCGCGGCAGAGAAGATCATCGACGATCATGAACGGCTGGCACTGACAGAAAGAGATAGCCTTCGAATGTTGGAGTTGTTGGATAACCCGCCCGCCCCGAATGACAAGTTAATGGCGGCCGCCTTCGGCTTACCGAAACGCTCATGATGATCACCCCATGGCATGAAGAGCCCATCGACAAGGCGCATGATCGTTCAAGGTTCGACTGTGGCAATGAGGAGTTAAATCAATTTCTGCGTCTGCACGCCAGACAGAGCCACGAGAAGGGTGGGGCAAAAACCTATCTCGCCATTGCCGATGACGATAACCAGGCAGTGTTGGGTTATTACACCCTAAGTCCGGCCTCGATTACCTATGAACGGACTCCGGCAGTGATCAAACGAGGTCTGGCCCGTCATGATATCCCGGTATTCCGGCTAGGGCGTTTGGCCGTGGATGCCTCGGCACAAGGTCAGGGTTTAGGTGGCCAGTTATTGCTGGCGGCAGGCCGCCGCGCTCTGTTGGTGGCCATGCAAGCTGGCGGTGTTGCGCTGCTCATCGATGCAAAAAACGAACGGGCGGCAAGCTGGTATGCAAGCTATGGTGCCGTCCCCTTGCTGGATGCCCCCTTATCTTTGCTGTTGTCGTTTAACACCATCCATGCCGCGCTAACGGCAGCTGGAAAACTGTAAAGACGGTTTGGCGCTTTATTCCAGCCTGGATAAGGCGATCTCTTTACTTCAACCCAGAGAAGGCCACCGCTCTTCACTCCTCCCCAACCAGAGAAGGCCACCGCTCTTCACTCCTCCCCCTTTTCAAGGGGGAGATTAAGAGGGGGTCTGGCTTTTGGGTAAGGTGTTGCCATCCCCCTGCCCCGCCAATACGAATATAAAACACCAATAAAATCATATAGTTATATACCATTGATTTTATTGGTTATTTTATATCCATTTGATTTTATTCATATTTTTATCAAAGCTTACAGCAGCAAGCCGGTAAGCATCAGCGCCAGCCTATCTCCTCTTTTTGACGTTTTTTGTAATCCATAAACGAAACAGGGATTTTCAAGTGAAACCGCAGCGGGTAGCATAAAGAACAAGCAGTGCCAGTTGTCAGAGCCATCAGCATAACCCGCGTGAGCGCAATGACACGGCCCTGCGGTAGCCGTGGCAATGCGCACGCTCACGAGTCGTCATCCCCGTGAAGACGGGGAGCCAGGGCAACCATTACAGACTAAGCCGAGCAACTCAGCGAAATTATGTGAAGTTGTTCTACTTAAGAAATTGTTAGCGTTTCAAAAATGAGGAATTATTTTGGCAAAACCAAGAGTATTCGTTAGTTCCACATATTACGATCTGAGATATATACGCTCTGATCTCGAACGATTTATCAAAGATCATGGCTATGAACCTGTGTTGAATGAAAAAGGGCACATACCATATGGAAGCACGGATAAGCTTGAGGAGTACTGTTACAAGGAAATAGAACTTTGCGATATTCTTATTTCCGTTATTGGAGGCCGATTTGGGTCAGAATCGAAAGAAAATGACTATTCAATTTCCAACTTGGAATTAAAAGCCGCCATTAACAAAGGAAAACAAGTATATATTTTCATCGAAGGGCCTGTTGCTTCTGAATACCGCACATATGAAGCCAATAAGAACATTGCAGATATAAGCTATACGGCTGTCAATGATCGTCGAGTATACAAATTTCTCGAAGAGGTATTTTCATTACCTTTAAACAACCAAGTCAAAAATTTTGATTCAGTCCAAGAAATTATCTATTATTTAAAAGAGCAGTGGGCAGGGCTTTTTCAACGCCTTCTAAATGAAAGCTCAAGGCATAAGGAGGTCAATATTATCGAGGACCTTAAAAACACATCAAAAACCCTAAACAATCTCGTTGCGTATTTAATAGATGAAAAAACACGGGGTGATCAAGCAATTAAAGATATTTTACTAAGTAACCATCCTGCATTTGAAGATACAAGAAGAAAACTAAACATCCCTTACCGAATAATCTTCCAGAATAAAGAAGAATTAACAAAGTTATTAAAGGCACGTCAATTTGAAGAAGAAGATGACTTCTTTGATGACTGGACTAAAGAAGGGTTTACATCTTGGAAGAAAAAATCTAGCGAAACCTATATTCGCTTTAACAACGAAATATTTGAAAAAGATGGAAAATTAAAAGTATACTCCCCAAGTGAATGGAATACTGATTGGATAGAGTACCAAGACAATGAGGACTCTCCATTCTAAAAATGAACTGGCAAATAATTGTGTTTACTGGAAAAATGGACCCCCATCTCCAGAAGTGAAATAAATCTATGCTCGGTAACCAGGGTCACAGTCCGGGCGAGATCGCGAACGTTTTATGAACGAATAGTGGCTATTTTGCGTTCAATTGTTGATGCCTCATTGCACATAAACTTCGGTCTTTATTCTTTGAATGACTGGCCAATGGCAATTGTGGCTAAATATTGAACACTCATGCGCTCGCTCTGGGGTCACAGTACTTACATGATTCTTTTGCTGGCAAAACAGCGAGGTGAGTCAGGCATGAGCAGCAGCGCGGGTGACCAGCCCGATGACGAAACCGATAACCCCAAGGCCGTAGGAAAAATAAGATTTGCATTGCACTTAGGAGACAGGGAAAATATGCCTATCTAGCGAAAACTTAATAACATACGCATGAAAAATTACAAAATAAGCTGGTGTCGCGGTGATAACTTATCAGAAGAAATCCGTTCCGAATGCGCCGAACTTTTTAGTAACCACTATGGTTGCTGGGGCCCTGCCGCAGACCCCAGCCGCATTGGAAAGCGCGTAAAGCTATCCCCAAATCAACTAGCAGATTATCTAAATGCTCCCGAGTCGTGGGCAACCTTAGTATATACCAATGAAAAACTCATTGGTTACGCCTTCTATGTTCGTCTACATATCCCATATAAAGGATTTGTTACTTGGGTCTCTCAGTTTGTCGTACATTCCGATCATAGAGGACAAGGCTTAGGTACAAGACTGTTAAGAGCGACATGGAGTGTGTCTGATCAATATGCCTGGGGCTTGGTTACTGCTAACCCATATGCGGTACGAGCTCTTGAAAAAGCAACATTGCGGGATTGCAATCCAGATCGAATAAGAAAGAGCTGGCCTCAACTGTTTGAAGCTGCTAAGCCATATCTTAGTTATGTGGCGAAAGCGCAACTAAGCTCATCTACAACGGCATTGAATACGAATTTCCCTGTTGATCATTTAGATTCAACAACAGCATTGCGTACGTTAGAGAGTAAAAGGGGTTGGCTTCTTGGCAATTTGAATGAATCGGAAGAGTGGGTGGCTTTCACATTCTCAGATCAAGATTACAGCGAAAGTGCAAGCGATCTGGTGGATGCGTGGATTAAGGATTGTGACTTAACAGTAAGAGATGCATATAACGGGATGCTATTAGACGGCAATCATGCATGGATGAAGCACACATCTCATGAAATTGACGTTTTTATTGATAATGCTGAACCCTCTGAGGGTCAGTTAGTATTTGATTACGGCTGCGGAGTCGGTCGGCATTCAATAGAGCTCGCTAATCGTGGCTTTCGTGTGACAGGGGTCGACTTTGTTCAAAGCCTAATCGAAATAGCACAGAAAAATGCCAAAACGATTGAAGGAAATGGTAGTGCAAAATTTATTTGTGATGATATTCGTCATGTCAAACTTGAGCAAAAAGCAGACCACATTATTTGCCTCTATGATGTAATTGGATCTTTTGCTACGGATAGCGAAAATAAAAAGCTTCTTGAAAACATATTTCTAAATTTAAAACCAGGAGGCACTCTACTTGCCTCCGTAATGAATGGAGAACTAACAGCATCGCAAGCGATTCATCGCGCCAATAATGATTTGGCTAAGAAACTACTTCAACTGCCACCAAGTAATATCATGCAATCAACCGGAAATATTTTTGATCCTAATTACTATTTGTGGGATGAACAGAGCGGAGTTGCTTATCGAAAAGAGCAGTTTTCTGACGAAGCTATTGCACCTTGTGAGCTGATAGTCCGAGATCGCAGATATTCTAGTACATCACTTACTAATATTTTGCTCGAAGTCGGATTCGAAATATGCGACTTGAAGTTCGTTATGCTTGGTAACTGGAGAGATAATCTGGATGGAACTGATATCAAAGCAAAAGAAATTCTGTTTTTTTGTAAAAAACCAGAACGGTGAAACCTTAGTGTACAGGAAAAATGGACTCCCACTTTCAGGACCTAAGACTAAGCAGGCCCCCCCTCAGCCTCCCGCCTGCGCGGGAGTGACAACTCTAGCAAGCCTGTCCCGTTCGTGGTGAGCTTGTCGAACCAGGCGCAACTAAACTCCAATCCCCTGATTTTAAAGAATTTCCCCTCCCCTTCGACAAGCTCAGGGCGAACGGCAGATGCACGCGATAAAGGTTGGGCTTGGCCGGTTTAACCGGTATCTACACAGGGGGGGATAACTGAATTGGACATCTACCTGAATAGCGACTTACCATACAGAGGTAAAGTCTCACTGTGCGAGATCAAAGGGCAGCGAAGAGCATGAAAGAGAACAAGATCAGCAACAAATACGGGTTACCCCAAGTACAGAACCGGCCACCCATCAAGGCGGAAAAGCACTTGTGCCTGAACGGTGAAGAGGGTCGCCAGATCATCAAGTCTGAAACCAAGCTGACCCTGAAAACTCACGAAAAGACCTTTACTCGTTTGGCTGATATGTGATGGATATAATCCAGTTCCCTCCGGCACGGGTGCTGGAGATCAATCACTACATACTGGGTAACTCACCTGGACATCAAGGTCCGGCCAGCATCGAGTTATTGGAAGGAGCGCTCGGCCGCATCGACAACGCCATAGCCTACAATGGGCTGGATGATGTTTTTCTCATTTCTACAAAGTACGCCATGGCTATCGGCACTGCTCACGCTTTCTCTGACGCCAATAAGCGCACCGCGCTCGCCGTGTGCCTTGAGTACCTATCCCTTAATGACTACGAGATCGAGAAAGACAATGAAAAGCTGGCCGATGCCATGGTGGATCTGGTGCTAGGTGAACTGCCAGAAGAGCAGTTTGCCAACATCCTCTACGCGCTCTGGCTGGACGAGCAAACAGCCTCTTAAATCCATACCTATCAAAACCACCACAACAGCACAGCCACCTCGCCCCTCTGACCACCCCCCCCTCAGCCTCCCGCCTGCGCGGAAGAGACAACTCTAGCAAGCCTGTCCCGTTTATGATGAGCCAGTCTCCGTTCATGGTGAGCTTGTCGAACCAGGCGCAACTAAAATCCAATCTCCTGATTTTAAAGAAATTACTCTCCCCTTCGACAAGCTCCCTTTGACAAGCTCAGGGCGAACGGCAAAAGCCGCGCGGTGAATGTTGTGGCCTCGCAGGCTCAGCCACCAGCCACCAGCCACCAGCCACCAGCCACCACCTCCTAGCATACAACTTCCTACTTTTATTATTCACTTACAGCCATAAACCCCAACTGCAAATTGTAAAATATATTTATTTACAGTTAGATAATGGAAGATTTGCCGTGAGTTATTATTCAATATAATATTCAAATTAATATTCACTACCCCGGTGATTCCCATGGCCAGAGTCAGAACCCTCTTCGATGAGCAGATCCGTCAAGCCCTGTTGCTAGGGCCTGCCAATGGTGCCGAGTTGGCAAACCGGCTGCGGGGCGCGGCTCGTGCTGGAAATGGAAAAGAAGAGGGCAGTCTGGAGGTAAGCCAGCCTACCCTATCGCGCCGTCTGGGCGAGATGGCGGCGCGGGGAGAGGTGGTGCAACTGGGGGAGAAACGCGGACGCTGCAACTATCTGGCAAGAGCACTGAATGGCACCAGTTGCTGGCCGCTGTATCAGGTGTTTGCCGATGGCACCACGACGCACCTTGGCCAGCTCTACCGGGTTTATCCCGGCTTTGCCTGGCAGTTAGGCGCCAGCTGTGGTCACAGTGAAAACTTCCCCTGGTGGCTGATGGATCTGCTGCCACAAGGCTATCTGGGACGCGCCCTGGCCGAGCAGCAGGGCGTGGCCACGGACGGCTCCGGCATCTGGTCGGAAGATGCCACCCTGCGCCATCTGGAGCGCCTGGATCTGGCCGGTGACCTGCTGATCGGAGAGCGCAATTATCTCGCCTATATTAACCAGGGCCATACCAGTGCAGCGGCGATCCTGGCTGATCTGGCGCAGATTGCCAGAGAGCAAGAACTGCAGGCCATAGGCGGCTCCTCGGCTGGCGGTGAGCAACCCAAGTTTGTGCGCCAGATTGCCCCCTATGGCGAGTGCATCGTCAAATTCAGCAGCGACATCACCCAGAGCGCCAACGCCCGGCGCTGGGCCGACCTGCTGCTGGCCGAACAGTGTGCCCTGGCACTGCTGGCTGACCACGGCATCCCCACCCCAGCTAGCCAACTCATCGTCGATGAGCAGCGGGTCTATCTGCTCTCGCCACGTTTTGATCGCCTACCCCATGGCGGGCGGCGTGGCGTGATCTCCCTGCGCTCTCTTAATGCCGAGTTTCTGGGCAAAGCCGAAGCGACCCCCTGGCCTCTGCTGTGCCGCGAACTGGCCCGCCTGGGCATTATCCAGCCCGAGGCGCTGCCACTCATCGAGTTGATCTGGGCCTTTGGGGTGCTGATTGCCAATCAGGATATGCACCCGGGCAACCTCTCTTTTTTGCGCACCAGCCGTCTTGAGGCGAGCTTCCCGCCCGCCGCGCCCCTGCAACTGGCACCTGTCTATGACATGCTGCCCATGGCCTATGCCCCCGCCCGCACCGGCGATCGTCGCCAGGCCGACTCGCTGGCCGCCGTGGCGCTCACTCCGCAGATCGGCAAAACCATCTGGCTGGAAGCCTATCGACTGGCCCAAACCTTCTGGCAACAACTCAGTGAGGAGAGCCGTCTTAGCGACGAGTTTCGCGCCATCGCCACCGCCTCGCAGCAGGCCCTGGCACAACACACCCTACCCGCCCTGCATAGGATGGCGGAGTAGAAGGGGAAATTTAGACCCCTACAACACGAGCAAGGGTGTCTATCATCCCAATAGCCTGACCCGCCCCCCGGATCAAACAAAAAAGGGGAGGGAGATACAATCCCGCAGTTACCGACCAGATCAGAGAACTTAGCATTTATGGCAAGCCTGTCCCGTTCGTGGTAAGCCTGTCCCCGTTCGTGGTGAGCCTGTCCCGTTCGTGGTGAGCTTGTCCCCGTTCGTGGTGAGCCTGTCCCCGTTCGTGGTGAGCCTGTCCCGTTCGTGGTGAGCCTGTCGAACCATGGGCAAGTAAAATCTAATCCCCTGATTTTAAAGAAATTACCTTCCACTTCGGCAAGCAGGGCGGACGGCAACACCACGCGGTGAACCTTGGGATACGCGCCAAAGCTGCAGAACAAGAATAAAAACATCCAACAAAATCCATAGGTTACATCTCAATGAACTCATTGGTTGTTTTGTATCATTTTGATTATATTGGAATTTTAAAGAAAGATGGATATCACCAAACCACGAGGTGGCGGCAGAGTTAGCGGTTAGGTCATGACGTTGGTAATGGACAGTTATTGAATGTAACGATTAAACAGCTGGTCGTAGGTGCCATCCTGCTTCATAGCAACGATGGCCTTGTCATAGTCACTGATGAGTTTGGCAAAATCACGTTTCTTGGTGAACGCCAGGTAGCTGGGAATCGCCTCGATATCCGGAGATAGCTGTCTGATCTTGTCTACTACTCCCAACCTCTTGGCCGTGCTCAGCACCACATGGCGATAGGAGGGGATCATATCCACTCGCCCCGCTATCAACTTCCTGATATTCGATTCGGAGTCTTTTGTGGAATCTATCTTCTCGAAGATACCCTCTTTCAGGGCCGCATCCAGACGCGGACCATAGCTAGTCTGATTGACGACGCCTATGGATTGGCCGGTAAACTTGCTCAGCTCACCCTCGAACGTTAACGAAGAATCAGATCGAACAAAAAACGCCTGAACTTGAGTAATCAACACCTCATTGGTATAGGTCAGATACATTTGACGTTCGGGCGTGACAAATACCGAGAAGATCCCATCAACATCCCCCGTCTTCACCTCCTTTAGGCAACGCGCCCAAGGCATTAGCTTCACCTCCACAGAGTATCCGGCTCTCCTGAAGGCTTCGTTGATAACATCAATCAAGATGCCCGTTTGCTTTCCATTCTCGGCATAGGAGGTCGGAACACTCTCTGCAGCGGCCGCGAGAATAACGGTAGCGGCAACCACCGGCTGCATGCCAAAAACCACGCCCCACAGGATCAGAACGGACATCACGAGTGATAGCTTGCCACTCCTGGTGCGAATAGCACTCGCTGAACCTACGGACCGAGGCTGAGTTGACATAGCGTCCCCTTTGCCGCCCTCTTGGCTGGCATTCACTTATGTTTTCGTCTACACCACCTGACTTGTCAAGGCATCACGGATCCGGCTTATCAGGATGGTGAGCACACAGGCACAGCCCCCCCAATCTCCAAACATCTCTGGCGACTGGCGCCCTATCAACATAAACCGCTGGAAGAGATAGCAGCCAAGAACCGCGCCATGTACCGGCAACGTTATGCTTGGCTAGACGAGCTGGCTACTCAGACGAGAGAGCGATTGGCCGAATAAGGTCGGCAGAAACGAGATGATTGGTGCTTACGAAACGTAAAGCATGAGAAGTGGTTTGCTCTCCTACTCCTCTCCTACTCCACCAGCTCGATATCTAGGCTGTCCAGCAGACGGATGGCCTCGTAGCGGCTGAATTTAGCCTGACTCAGACGGTTATTGAATATATCGATATCGTAGTGGCTGGCATCGGTGAAATCAGCCTGGGTCAGGTTGGTTTTGCCGAACAGGCTGTGGGTCAGATCGGTATCAACGAAGCGGGCACGACAGAAACTCCCTTCGCGAAAATCCACATCATGAGCCTTGCACGCCTCAAGCACTATCTCATCCAGCTCCAGGCCGAAGAAGGAGGAGTCGTTGAGAATGCAGTGGCTAAAAGCCAAAGAGCTGCTGAACACCAGTCGCGGCCAAGCCGCTCGAGTCCAGTCTACTCCCACCAATTTACACTCATCAAAACTGACGCCGGTGAACCCGCTCTGAGCCACCTTCAACAGGCTTAGATTGCAACGGGTAAAGGTGCAGTCGATAAAACGACAGCGGCGAAACAGCGCCTCGGTAAAATTGCACTCCCGAAACTCACACTCCTCAAACTCGCACCCCTCTAGCTCTACTCCTGGATCGACAATATGGTTAAAGGTGCGGGAAAAATAGTGGCTGGCGGAGCGCAGAGGATCAGACATGGCGGCTTTCACGGCAGACATGGTGGCTCTCACAAAAAGTAAAAACGCATTGTGATACGCAACAGCACGATAGGGAAGTACAGACCCAGCGCGGGTGTGAAGGATTTTGCCGCCTACGCGATTGGCGCCCCTATTCAGGCCAGTGCCAACTTGGGGTCGTAAGCAAATCTTGCCCCGGGATCAGGGTCTGCCCCAACTCCTTCTCCAGATTGATGGCATTGCAAGAGACATCCTTGGCCAGGGTGGCGATCAGACGCGGCGCATGGGAGACCACCCAGATCTGCGTCTGTTTCGAGGCATGGAGCATGGTAAGTGTCATATGAATCACCATGGCATGACACGCTAAATCGCATAACGTTAAACCCAGACCCGGCCCATTCAACGCGCCAGCCTATTCAACGCACAGAGAGTAGGATACGCATGCCACCTGGGTTTGTGGCAGAGGAGCACAGCAAGCCATGCCCCGGCGCCAGGGACTAACCCCGACGTTTGAGCAGGTAAAGCGCCACGCCGAGAAACAGCAGGCTGGGAGCCGCCGCGCCTAAAACCGGAGGCACAGAGTAGACCAGGCTGATGGGGGCAAAAATCTGGTTGGCCACGTAGAAGCTGAAACCGAGGATCACCCCGGTGACAATACGCGCCCCCATGGGTACGGAGCGCAGGGGGCCAAAGACGGTACTGGCCGCCAGCAGCATCATGGCGATCACCGCCAGAGGTGAGAGCGCCTTACGCCATAACTCCAGCTCATAACGCTCCACCTTCTGACCACTCTGTTGCATGTAGCGGATGTACTCCAGCAGACCCGAGGCCGAGAGCTCATCGGGGGAGATGGCCACCACCTCTAGTTTGTCTGGGGAGAGACCCATGGACCAGATCTCCTCCTCATGGAATTCACTCTTCACCTGCTGCGCACTGTTGAAGAAGGTGCGCTGTACCTGGCTCATCTGCCACAGGCCGTGGAGATAGCGTGCCGATTGGACTCGGGCCGTCTCCAGCAGCTCGGGCCCAGTGCCGAAGCGGTAACGCGTCACCCCCTGCAGTGAGCCATCCCGCAGCACACGGCTGATATTGATGAAATCCTGCTGCTCGCGCACCCAGACCCCGGCCGAGGAGACCGTCATCTGGCCACCCGAGATGGCCATGCTCTTGAGATCATCAGCCCGACGCTCGGTGAGCGGCGCCAGATACTCGCCCACCAGCATGATGAGGAGCATGGTGGGCAGAACTGTCTTTAACACCGCCATGACAATGTTGAAGCGAGAACGTCCCGCGGACTGCAGCACCACCAGTTCGGAGTTGGAGGCCAGTTGCCCCAGGCCAATCACCCCACCCAACAGGGCACCGATGGGGAAGAAGAGCACCAACTCCTTGGGCATGGAGAAGAGCACATACCAGGCTGCGGCAATGGAATCATAGTTCCCATCCCCTACCTGCTTGAGCTGCTCCACATACTTGATTAGAGCCGAGAGCCCGACCAGCACTAGGGTACAGAGCAGCACGGCCATCAGCACACTGCGGCCCACATAACGATCAAGAATGCCAAACATCAGGCGCAGCTCCCCTTGATACGCAGGCGTAGACGATTGCGCCAGCGGGTATCGGTTAGATTAAGTGGCAAGGCAAACAACAACAGGTAGATGAGTGGCACCAGATAGAGCCCTGGGACGGCGGGCAGATCTCCCCGCTCCAGCGCCGACTTACCGGCTGAGAGCAGCAAGAAATAGCTCAGATAGAGCAAGATGGCCGGCAGCAACTTGGCATAGCGTCCCTGTCGTGGATTGACTACTGCCATGGGCACCACGATCAACGTCAGTATCGGAATGGAGAGCGGTAACGCCACCCGCCACTGCCACTCCGCCACGGCCTTAGGGTCATCGCTGGCCAGCAGGGCGGGCAGGTAGAGGGCCGTCACCTTACGCCGCTCGGCGGCCACCCCCTCCTTGTCCTGGATCCAGGTGCGGTACTCGGCAAACTCGGAGATCTTGAACTCTCCCTTGTTGCTGGGCCCCTCGTAGCGTTTGCCATCGTTCAGGGTCAACCACTGCAGACCGCTGCCATCGCTCTTGATGCTGCCGGAATCTGAGACCACCACGGAAGGTGCCTGAGCATCCGAGCCCTGCTGCAAGATATAGATGCGCGTCAGCTTCTTCTCGCTCTTGCCATCCAGCCTGTCTATGTAGGCCACGACCTTGCCATTATCCAGATTCATGAAGCGGCCACTGTCCAGGGCGAAGAAACCCGGATCCGCCTTCACCTTGTCCAGCACCCGGTACTGCTGCTCTTCGGCCCAAGGGGTCAGCCACATGGAGTTAAACAGCGCCACCACCATGGTTAGGCAGGCCAGCACCTGAGTCGCCATCATGGTACTGTTCGGCCCCAACCCCACGGCCCGCATCACCGTCATCTCACTCTCGGCATGCAGACGACCATGGGCGAAGAGCACGGCAATGAACAAGCTGATGGGCAACATCAGCATGGCCATGCTGGGAATGTTGAGGGCCAGCATCTCGCTCACCAATTGGGTGGGAATAGCCCCGCGCGCCGCGCGACTGAGAATGCGGATAAAGCTCTGGCTCAAAAAAATCAGCAACAAAATACCCAGCACGGCCAGCTGAGTCTTGACGGTTTCTTTAAAGATGTAACGGGACAGGATCACGCTAGCCTCGGGGAAAACTTGTAATTTTGAGCGAATCGCTAAAAAATAGGCCTGAAAATTCCATTTTGGCATATTTACCTGGTGTAACCTGGCGGTCTATTACGCAGCAGGCCGAACACCTTATGCCCTATTATCGAATAAACCACGCACTTTGTCTTTAGGACCAAGGAGTCTCCATGGAGTTCAGTGTAAAAAGCGGCAGCCCTGAAAAGCAGCGCAGCGCCTGTATTGTGGTCGGCGTGTTTGAACCCCGTCGTCTCTCCAGTGTCGCCGAGCAGCTGGATCGTATCAGTGATGGTTATCTCAGCACTCTGCTGCGTCGCGGCGATCTGGAAGGCAAACCTGGCCAGATGCTGTTGTTACACCAGGTTCCCGGTGTGCTCTCCGAGCGGGTATTGCTGGTCGGCTGTGGTAAGGAGCGGGAGCTGGATGAGCGCCAGTTCAAGCAGATAGTGCAGAAGACCATCAGCACCCTGAACGAGACGGGCTCCATGGAGGCGGTCTGCTTCCTCACCGAGCTGCACGTCAAGGGGCGTGATACCTACTGGAAGGTGCGTCAGGCCATAGAAACCACCCAGGCCGGCCTCTACAGCTTCGATCAGTTCAAGACCAACAAGGCCGAGCTACGCCGTCCGCTGCGCAAGCTGGTCTTCAACGTCTCCACCCGCCGAGAACTCACCCAGGGTGAGAAGGCCATAGCCCATGGCCTGGCCGTGGCTAAAGGGGTGAAGATCTGCCGCGATGTGGCCAACATGCCGCCAAACATCTGCACGCCAGCCTATCTGGCCTCCCAGGCGCGCCGTCTGGCCGATGCCAGCCCCAACATCAGCACCAAGGTGATTGGCGATCAGCAGATGGCCGAGCTGGGGATGAATGCCTACCTGGCCGTGGCTCGTGG
Organism: Pseudaeromonas sp. HNCC25DJ180; assembly: GCF_055413345.1. Taxonomy (NCBI): domain Bacteria; kingdom Pseudomonadati; phylum Pseudomonadota; class Gammaproteobacteria; order Aeromonadales; family Aeromonadaceae; genus Pseudaeromonas; species Pseudaeromonas sp. HNCC25DJ180. The sequence continues at coordinate 125,087 of NZ_JBVAYF010000010.1, read as the reverse complement.
CTCCGAGAATGAAGCCATGATGTCCATCATCGAATATAAGGGGCACCCGGACGCCAAGCCGATTGTGCTGATAGGCAAGGGGCTCACCTTCGACTCGGGCGGTATCTCCATCAAGCCGGCCGATGCCATGGATGAGATGAAGTATGACATGGGGGGAGCCGCTTCCGTGCTCGGCACCCTGTATGCCCTGGCCGAGCTCAAGCTACCGCTGAACGTCATAGGCATTCTGGCGGGCGCCGAGAATATGCCCGATGGTAACGCCTACCGTCCCGGCGATATCCTCACCTCCATGTCCGGCCAGACCATAGAGGTCCTCAACACCGATGCCGAAGGGCGGCTGGTGCTGTGCGATGTACTCACCTATGTGGATCGCTTCGAGCCCGAGTGCGTCATCGATGTAGCCACCCTGACCGGCGCCTGCGTGATTGCCCTGGGCCATCACACCACGGGGCTGCTGGCCAACCACAACCCGCTGGCTCACGAGCTGCTGAACGCCGCCGAACTCTCCGGCGACAAGACCTGGCGCCTGCCCCTGTGGGATGAGTATCAGGAGCAGTTGGAGAGCCCCTTTGCCGACATGACCAACGTGGGAGGTCGCCCCGGTGGTGCCATCACGGCGGCCGCCTTCTTGTCGCGCTTTGCCAAGAAGTACAACTGGGCCCACCTGGACATAGCCGGTACCGCCTGGAAGTCCGGCAAGGATAAGGGTTCAACCGGTCGCCCCGTGCCCCTGTTGACCCAATTCCTGCTCAGCCGCGTCGGCATGGATCTGGATGAGTAAACGGACTCAAACCATCCTGACAGGAACAGGGGGATGCTTGCATCCCCTTGCTGCATGATGCGACACGCCGTGATGAGCAGAACCTGGAGCCAGTCGTGATGAAACAAGCCACCTTCTACCTGCTGCCAAGCCCGGAGCAGCCCGAGACCTTATTAGCCCTGGTCTGCCAACTGACCACGGCCCGTTACCGTCTGGGGCAGAGCCTGTTTCTCTATGCCGACTCCCAGGAGCAGGCCTGGCAACTGGACGAAGCCCTGTGGCAACAGGACCCGGATAGCTTCGTGCCCCACGGCCTCTCCGACGAACCAACAGGCCATCTGGCACCGGTGGAGATCGGCTTCACCGCCCCCCGTCGTAACCGCCAGGTACTGATTAATCTCGGTAAAGAGGCCCCACCATTTGCAGGGCGCTTTACCGAAGTGGTAGATTTTGTCCCCACAGACGAAACCCTCAAACAGCTGGCCCGCGAACGCTACAAGCAGTATCGCGCCGCCGGCTTTACGTTGCAGACCCTGCCCGCCCCCCAAGATGGTGACGGATCAGCGCCGAGCCAAGAGACCGAGTGATCATGGAAAAGACCTTCAATCCCAACGCCGTTGAACAGGCGCTCTACCAGCACTGGGAATCCCAGGGCTACTTCAAGCCCCACGGTGATACCAGCCAGGATGCCTACTGCATCATGATACCGCCGCCGAATGTCACCGGCAGCCTGCACATGGGTCACGCCTTCCAGCAGACCATAATGGATGCCCTGATCCGCTATCAGCGCATGCTGGGCAAGAATACCCTGTGGCAGGCCGGTACCGACCACGCCGGTATCGCTACCCAGATGGTGGTTGAGCGCAAGATCGCCGCCGAAGAGGGCAAGAATCGCCACGACTATGGCCGTGACGCCTTCATCGACAAGATTTGGCAGTGGAAGGAGGAGTCTGGCGGCACCATCACCCGTCAGATGCGCCGCCTCGGCACCTCGGTGGATTGGGATCGCGAGCGCTTCACCATGGATCCGGGCCTCTCCCGCGCCGTGCAGGAAGTCTTCGTGCGCCTCTATGACGAGGAGCTGATGTACCGCGGCAAGCGTCTGGTGAATTGGGATCCGAAGCTACACACCGCCATCTCCGATCTGGAAGTGGAAAACCGCGAAGTCAAAAGCTTCATGTGGCAGTTACGCTACCCGCTGGCCGATGGCGAGCAGACCCGCGATGGTGAACACTTCCTGGTAGTCGCCACCACCCGTCCGGAAACCATGCTGGGTGACACCGCCGTGGCGGTGAACCCGGAAGATCCGCGCTACAAGAACCTGATCGGCAAGTTTATCGAGCTGCCGCTGGTGGGCCGTCGCATTCCGATCGTCGGCGATGAACACGCCGACATGGAGAAGGGCACCGGCTGTGTGAAGATCACCCCGGCTCACGACTTCAACGATAACGAGGTGGGCAAGCGTCACGCCCTACCGATGATCAACATCTTCACCCTGGATGCCCATGTCCGCGCCGTGGCCGAAGTCTATGACTCCAGCGGCCACCCGAGCACTGCCTATCCGGCCGAGCTGCCTGCCGAGTTTGCAGGGCTAGAGCGCTATGCCGCCCGTAAGGCCATTCTGGCCAAGCTGGACGAGCTGGGTCTGCTGGCCGAGACCAAGGATCATGTGCTGCAACAGCCTTACGGCGATCGCGGTGGCGTGCCCATCGAGCCCATGCTCACCGACCAGTGGTATGTGCGCGCTGGTGTGCTGGCCAAGCCCGCCATCGAGGCGGTGGAAGATGGTCGCATCCAGTTTGTGCCCAAGCAGTACGAAAACATGTACTTCTCCTGGATGCGCGACATTCAGGATTGGTGCGTCTCCCGTCAGCTCTGGTGGGGTCACCGCATTCCGGCCTGGTATGATGAGTCCGGCAAGGTTTATGTGGCCCGCGACGAGGCCGAGGTGCGCAGCAAGTATGGTATCGCTGCTGACGTGAAACTGCGTCAGGACGAAGACGTGCTGGATACCTGGTTCAGCTCGGCCCTGTGGACCTTCTCCACTCTGGGTTGGCCGGAGCAGACCCCGGATTTGCGCACCTTCCACCCCACCGATGTGCTGGTCACCGGCTTTGACATCATCTTCTTCTGGGTGGCGCGCATGATCATGATGACCATGCACTTCATGAAGCATGAAGATGGCTCACCCCAGGTGCCCTTCAAGACCGTCTACGTCACCGGCCTCATCCGTGACGAAGAGGGGCAGAAGATGTCCAAGTCCAAGGGCAACGTGCTGGATCCGCTGGATATGATCGACGGCATCAGCCTGCCCGAGCTGCTGGAGAAGCGCACCGGCAACATGATGCAGCCCCAGCTGGCCGAGAAGATTGGCAAGCGCACCGAGAAACAGTTCCCGGACGGGATCGAAGCGCACGGCACCGATGCCCTGCGCTTCACCCTGGCGGCACTGGCCTCGACCGGCCGCGACATCAACTGGGACATGAAGCGCCTGGATGGCTATCGCAACTTCTGCAACAAGTTGTGGAACGCCAGCCGCTACGTGCTGATGAACACCGAAGATCAGGTGTGCACTCCGGCGGCCGCCGCCGACTACAGCCTGGCGGATCGCTGGATCCAGTCCCAGCTGCAGCTCACCATCCGCGATGTGCGTCAGGCCATGGACACCTACCGTTTCGATCAGGTAGCCGGTGTGCTCTATGAGTTTATCTGGAACCAGTTCTGCGACTGGTATCTGGAGCTGACCAAGCCAGTGCTCTGGCACGGTACTCCTGCCCAGCAGCAGGCTACCCGCCATACCCTGGTAAGCGTGCTGGAGACCCTGTTGCGTCTGGTACACCCGCTGATGCCCTTTATCAGCGAGGAGATCTGGAAGAACGTGGCACCGCTGGCAGGCGTTGGCTACAGCGAAGGCGATACCCTGATGCTGCAAGCCTATCCGGCCTTCGAGGCAGCCAAGGTCGACGAGGCGGTACTGGCAGATCAGGAGTGGGTGAAGCAGTTTATCATCAGCATCCGTAATATCCGTGCCGAGATGAAGGTGGCCCCAAGCGTGCCGCTGACCGTGCTGCTCAAGGCCGATGCGGTAGATGCCGCTCGCGCCCAGAGCAACGAAGCGACCCTCAAATCCCTGGCCAAGCTGGAATCCATTACCGTGCTGGCAGCCGGTGATGCAGCGCCTGTCTCCGTCACCAAGCTGATCGGCGCCACCGAGCTGCTGATCCCCATGGCTGGTCTTATCGACAAGGAGGCCGAACTGGCTCGCCTGGAGAAGGAAGTGGCCAAGCTGAGCCAGGAGTGCGGTCGCATCGAAGGCAAGCTCGGCAACGAGGGCTTTGTCGCCAAGGCACCGGAAGCGGTGCTGGCCAAGGAGCGCGAGAAGCTGGCCGACTATCAGGTGCAGCTCGCCAAGCTCAAAGAGCAGCAGGAAACCATCAAGGCGCTCTGAGCCTTAAGGTTCATCTTCTGTTAATCCTCACCCCGGCCCAGTGCCGGGGTGTTTTTTTTATAGGGAAGCCGTTGTCACTGACCCCAGATCACGGGGGAAATCCAACCGGTGTAACGGGCAAAGGTAACGCGCAAAGGTGCTCCGCGACGTGGTAGGCTCAATGCGTCCCCACACTACCACTCCCCTAGGTACTCATGGAAATCGTTCTGGTTCATGGCTTTGGCGATAGCGGGCGACGGTTTGTACGCCTGCAGCGGCGGCTTGACGCCGCGGGGCATCACTGCCACTGCCCAACGCTAAAACCCGCCGATGCACGTCTGGGCATTGCCGATCTGGCACAGAAGCTGGCGGCCTATATCGATGCGCAGTTGCCCAGCTCGACGCGCTTTGCTGTGGTGGGTTTCAGCATGGGCTGCCTTATCTCCCGCACCTATCTGCAACAGCTGGGCGGAGCAGCCAGAGCCTGTGCCTTCTTTGCCATTTCCGGCCCCCATCAGGGCTCCTGGCTGGCCTATGGCTATCCGGGGCAAGGCTGCCGCGAGATGCGCCGTGGTAGCCGTTTCTTGCAGCAACTGGCGCAGAGTGTGGATGCCTTAACCCCACTGCCGCTCTTTGCCTATCGCACGCCGTTTGATCTGATGGTGCTCCCCTCCCGCAGTGCCCACTGGCCCCAGGCACGCAACAGGGTGGTGCCCACCCTGCTGCATCGTGGCATGGTGAGCTCGAAGCTGGTGATCGAGGACATTATCGAGCAGTTAGCCCGACTTGATAGCTCACCAGCCGAGGTATAAACCGCGCTAACTTGTAGCCCCAAGCTCACCCCTGCATTAACTACAACTGCACGTCAGTCACCATTGACGTCCTACCCAAGCCGCAATCGAGAAGCCAGATCCGAGGGCACGAAATAGAGAGTGGTACGCCCCTCTCGGGTTTGCAGAAACAGTTTGCTCTCCACCAGTTTGTTCAGATAGCTGCGCGCCGTGTTTTCCGAAAGCTCATAACTATTGACCACCCCTTTGACGGTAAAGATACGCCCTGGTTCCTTGATCCCCTTCTTGATCAAATCCTTCTGCACAAAATTCAGTTCATTCTGATAACGTGAGCTCTCGAGTATCGAGAGGATCTGGTAGAACTCACCGGTTTTCTGCTGCAGATAAGCTTGCAACTCATCAAAGGCCTTTAGGATGATTTCCAACTGATAATCAATAAAGTAGGTCAGATCATTCTGATCCTTCTCGCTGTAGAGATAGGCTAGCCCATACCCCTTTGGATCATCCTTGAGCAATTTACTGATAGAAACATACTTGAACAGGTCGTACTCGTTCTTGAGCATAAACCAGTAAAAAAGTGCCCGGGCTGTACGACCATTACCATCACGGAATGGATGCTCATAGCCCAACATAAAGTGCAGTATGATGGCCTTGATGACAGGAGCAATAAAGTCGCAACCATTCAGCCCTGAGTGCTCGGCATTGGCAAAATCACACAGCGTCTGCAGCCGCGACTCGATCAGGGTGAAATCCGGCGGTTGGTGCGCAATATCCCCATTACCATCATCCACATAGATACCGTTATCCGCACGAAATGCCCCCGGCGTGACATCATTACTCGTCGTCCCCTGGGTGGCGATACGATGAAACTCCAGTATCAAATCCAGACTCAAGGGCTCTGCTTTAATCCTCTCGGCGTAACGCAACAGCAGGAAATTATTGACTATCATCCTCTCGTCTTCATCGATCGGCTCCCGCTCCTCTTCGAGCATTTTCTTGGCCACCTCCCGCGTGGTAGAGGCGCCTTCAAGCTGGGCACTGGTGATCGCCTCCTCCATCATCAAAGAAGAGACCAGATAACGCTTCTGGATGCTCTCCGATGCCACATTACCCGCCATAACAGCCACGCTCCCCCCCGCCACCTTGACGATCTGGTGCAGACGAGCCTCCATGGTATGGGGAGTGCAGTAACAAAAAGGGATCCCCTTCTCATCCCGCAAGGGGAGATAGCGCATCTGGAGCAGACGCTTGAACTTGACGGCCAACCAGATCTGTTTGGCCTCGCTGCGCGGCACCCGCCATTTGAGCTGATCCCAGTGCAGATATCGGCCCCTATTATCCGTAGCATCATGGTGAGCCAGATAGGGGGCAATCTGGCTCAGATCAAGCGTCGCCAAATCGCATACTGGTGCCCGCTCAACACGCTCTTTTGCCATATATAACTCAAAATAAAAAAATTGCGTTTAATGTAGATTACTATGGATTTTTATCCATTTAAGTCAAGAATTCATTTGCTACCAGCATCAGGCTATTCAAGTCCATGGTTAGCACTCAGAGGCTTCGACAAAATGCCACCCTGCTGGCAGAATCCACGCAGAATGTGGACTGGGAGCGTTGCCATGGTTGAGGCCATCTTGTGGGATAACGACGGGGTACTGGTAGATAGCGAGCGCCTCTTCTTCGAGGCCAATCGCGAACTGCTGGCGAGCCTGGGGGCCGAGCTGACGCCCGAGGGCTTCTTTAAGTGGTATCTGCTGGATAACTGTGGCGGCTGGCATCTGCTGGGCGAGCCCTCCGAGGCGCAGATCGAGCTCTGGCGCGCCGAGCGCAACCGGATCTACAGCCACAAACTCAAGCAGGCTCAGAGCCTGGCCATGCCGGGCATAGTTAGCGTGCTCAATGCCGTGGCCCCCCACTACCGCATGGGAATCGTCACCAGCTCCTACCCCGAGCATTTCGAGCTGATCCATCGAGAGCTGGGGTTAGTCGACCACTTTGAGTTTATCCTCGCGGCGGAAGATTACACGGGTAGCAAACCCGATCCTGAACCCTATCTGCAGGGGCTCAAGCGTCTGGGACTAACCGCCGAGCAGTGCCTGGTGATCGAGGATTCCCCCCGCGGCCTCGCCGCCGCCAATGCCGCCGGTATCCCCTGCATAGTGCTGCGTCACCCGCTCACCCAAGGTCATGACTTCAGCGGCGCCTGGCGCGTGGTCGACTCACTTGCCGAGTTGTCAGCCCTGCTCACCCCCGCATCAACGGCAGGTCAGACGGCGGGCAAACCAGAGCAATAGACCCACCCCACCCGAGATGAGGCAAAAGGCGTGCAGGGTGGCAATCGAGCACAATCCCAACAGGGGGTTTCCCTGCCAAAGGGGCCAGAAGGGGTGCAGATCCCCATGCATCAGGCTATCGAGTAGCAGATGGCTGTAGCTGCCCAGCCAGCCGCCTAGCAGATAGGGGCGCCAGCCTGGCACGTACTCAACCAGAAGCCGAGGCCAGCCATAGTGCCGCATCTCTTGGTTCCATCTGCCCAGCAAGGGTGGGCTTAAGACGCGTCCCAGCCAGGCGGCCAAAGCGCCAATGGGCAGAGCGAGCAGCAGGGTATGGCTGATGCCATGCAGCTCGGCCGCGCCCCGCAACAGTCCCAGCAGGGGCTCCAGATCCATCACGATCTGGGCGACACCAAAGGCGATGAGGCTCATCTGCCGCTCGGCTACGCCCTTGAGCAGCATGCCTGGCCCCATATGGAGTGGTGTAATGGGCATAGGCGTTCAACCCTAACGAGGCGGGGCTCGGCCATGGCATGCCCCGCACTTAAGATTATTGATAGAGGTAGATATCCCGGTAGGAGCAGTAGTGGGCGTACCCCATCACGGGACAGAGCACCAGCAGCCCCAGCAACAGAGTGACGGTACCTACCAGAATAAAACCCAGCGTCACCAGCAAACTAAACCAGAGCAGGGGCAGCATGTTGCGCATACACCCTTGAAAACTCAGCTTCATCGCCGCCCAGGGTTGCACATCATTCAGATAGACCAGGGGCGCCGCATAGTAAACCATCATGACCAAAGGAACGATGAAGAGCAGAAGCACCAGGAGCCAGAATGAGAAGCTGAGAATAACCCAGCTATTATCTACCCCCAGAGCCTGTTGCCCCCCATTTATCAATTCCCCCCATTGCTGAAGCTCCCCCGAGATCACCCCATGGACCAGAAACAGTATCCCCACCAGCATAAAGCAGGCAAAAATCAGCCCCATGTAAATGACAGCCACCAACACCAGATTGCCCATGTTCTTGCGAAAACCGGCGAAGAAGTCACTAAAACGGATCACCCCCTCTTCCCTGGCTCTGTGCGCCACCGCCACCCAGCCTGCAGACAGAACCAGACTAAACAGCGAAACCAGCAGCGCTGCTCCTGGGATCACGTTACCTGCAACCTGAATGACAATACTAAACAGCAGGATGCCAACACTCACCCCCATGCCGCAATTGAACAGGCCAAATCCTTCATGGATCCAGCTCCAGCCTCGCCCCACGGCTACCCGTCGCGGTGGCTGCAGCTGAGGCGCACTGGAGACAAACTCTAACTGCTCCCCAGCAGGATACTGACTGATCTCGTTCACTTGGTTTCTCCCCTATTATTGGACTCGCGCTTCTGCGCTGACTGACGCTACTGTGGTGTATCTTCCCCTTCCCTGGGGAAACCTTGGGGCAGTGACATAGAAAAAGCAATGGTTTCAAACAACTGGAATGCGGAGTGTGACGGGAGTCAGACGAGATGAGCAGACAAGGGGCAAGCCTCCCTGCCAAATTCAGCGGGTTATGGCACAATCATCCTCATAACTAGCTGCCGAGAGCCCCATGACCTTGAACCGCAAACCCGAGATCTCAGACGAGGTCGTTGCCGAATCACTGCGCCTGGCCCGCGCCAATCAGGCCCCAGGCCAGACCAAAGAGCAGACCCAACTCATAGCCCAGGGTATTCAAAAAGGGCTGGCCGAATTTAAACGGGCCCAGAAGGCCAAGCAAAGAGAGGCGGATAAGGCACGCAAGAAACAGCGTAAGCCCCTGACCAACACCGAGCTTGCTGAAGAGGAGAGTGCGGAGAGGGAGGTGGCAGACGAAGTCCGCAGCAATCGTCCCTGGCACTACTGGTTACCCTGGGGCCTGTTACTGCTGAGTTGGCTCGGCATGGCGATCTATTATCTCGGCAACCGCTGACCCAGCCGCAAGATAACCGGCCACCCGATATAAAAAAGCCCCGAGCATAGGCATCGGGGCTAGTCAGGTTAAGCGGGCTGCCTGACAAAGCAGAGTGGCTTTCGGTCACGGTACCCGGCTCTCGCAGACCGGACACCAAACTTAAGCACCTCATTAAGTCTAGCTGACAGTTTGCCATTCGACCTTGTCATCTCTGACAGTTGCCACGCTTTATCCTCTTGCCTACTCGGCTCATGCCAAAGCAGGTAAGAAACCAGCGAAGCTGACACGGGCCGCGTCCAGACCACTCTCCCTGGCTTCCGGGCCCATACCCAGACCTTGAGCATAGGCGACCTGAATATCCTGCAAGCCAATGAAATTCAAGACGGTACGGATATGTGCCAACGCCAGATCGGTTGCGGTATCGCGGTGCAAACCACCGGTCGTCACCACCAGTAGCACCGGCTTGTTGCTCAGCAGACCAACCGGACCTGTCTCGGAATATTTAAAGGTGACCCCGGCCCGGCAGATGTAGTCAAACCAGCTCTTGAGCTGAGTGGGTACGCCAAAGTTATACATGGGCACACCGATCACCAGGCGATCCGCCGCCTCTATCTCGGCAATCAGTTGGTCCGACAGCTCAACCGCTGTCTGTTGCCGGGCGGTGCGACCTTCGCTGTTGGCAAAGCCACCCAGGATTTCCCCATCCAGTTGTGCCAGCGGCTCGGCACCCAGATCGCGCTCCGTCACTTGTTGGGCCGGATCTTGCTTCTTGGCTGCCAAGAGTAATTCATTGATGAGTAACCCTGAGCTGGAGTAGTCGCCCAGGATGCTGGATTTGATAACCAATAGCTTTGCCATAGTGACCTCGAAGTCTAAAAATAGGTGCGAATATGCAGTGATGAGACTTTACCCAGAAGACAATCGAACTTATATCGCAAAAATACGGCCTATATGTTCGATTAAATAGAACGATAACGCCAGCGCATGCCTAGCCCTCCCCCAGAGACGCATCTCGACCCGGGGTGAAGCAAAGCAGACAAGTGGGGCCAAAGCCGACAAGCCATTCCCAGATGAGAGAGCAGAGGAGAAGAGATGGACAGGCAACAGGATCGCAGCCGGGGCTGCCTACTGGGTCTCGCCATTGGCGATGCCATCGGCACCACGCTGGAATTTAAACCCAGGGGCAGCTTCAAACCCCTGACCGATATGGTCGGTGGCGGCCATTTCTGCCTGAAGAAGGGCTACTGGACCGATGACACCTCCATGGCCCTCTGCCTGGGCCACAGCCTGGTGGAGTGCGAGGGGTTCGATGCCCATGATCAGATGCGCCGCTATTGTGACTGGCTGGATAACGGCTACATGAGCAGCATAGGCACCTGCTTCGATGTGGGGGTCACAGTCTCATCGGCCCTGCGCCGCTTTCAGAAGACAGGAGAGCCGTTCGCCGGTGCCCGGTCGACCTGGAGTTCGGGTAATGGCTCCATCATGCGGCTGGCCCCGCTGCCCATAGCCTATGCCCATGATGCCGAGCTGGCCATGCGACTGGCCGCCGAGAGTTCGCGCACCACCCATGGCTCTCCCCTCTGTCTGGATAGCTGCCGCTATCTGGCCACCCTGCTAGTCAGGCTGCTGCAGGGGCAGAGCAAACAGGAGCTGTGGCAGGCCAGCTATCAGGCACAGACCCCCGAGGTGGCGGCCCTGGTAAACGGCGGGTGGCGTCGCAAGGAGTATGAAGCGCTCAGCGGCACCGGCTATGTGATCGAGAGCCTGGAGGCCGCCCTCTGGTGTTTTGAGCAAACTGACAACTATGCCGACTGCGTATTGGCCGCCGCCAACTTGGGCCAGGATGCCGATACCACGGCGGCGGTGGCGGGTCAGCTGGCAGGCGCCTGTTATGGCTACTCCCAGATCCGCAGCGAGTGGTGCCAACATCTGCATCGTCATCAGGAGATGGTGGCACTGGCCGACAGGCTCCGGGAGCTGAGCCTGCGTCTGGCCCAGTCGAGTGAGGCGGAATGAAACCCGTCACGCTCCTCGACACAGTCGAGCCCCAGAGCCAGATCGCCCTGCCCATCAACCGCTGTAACCTGCCCGGCGGCCTCATCGCCAGCCTGGCATTTCAGCGCCATCCCCAGCCCATAGAGCTGGATGGGGTGATGACCCACCATGCGGATCTCTTTCGCCGTCTGGATGAGATTTCGGACGAAAGCGCCCGCCGCGACTGCTTTATCAACTACATGGCGGTCCATTTCCGTCTGCCAGGACACGCCCTGCCCCCTTGGCCAGAAGCCGAACCCACGCCTCGCCCCCAAAGCAATTATCGCCGGCTGCTGCTGGGCTGGATGTTTGACTCCGACTCCGATGCTGGGGCGGCCTGGCGGCTATGGGTGGAGTCCCGCTTCGGCTTGGTCACCCGCTATCATAAAGAGCTGATCTCGGCCCCCGAATCGGGCGCCTACTTCCGCTATATGCAGGCCTGCGTGCGGGCCACCTACAACACCAATGATCTGGCCAGCCAACTGGATCTGCTCTACAGCTTCTGCCAATACCAGCTAAGCCACAGCCATACGGGCCGCCATCTCACCCTCTATCGGGGCGGCAGTGAGCTGCCCAGCCAGAGTGAGCAGGGAGAGAACATTATGCTGTTCAACAACTTGAGCTCCTTCACCCTGGAGGTGGACGAGGCCTACCGATTCGGTCCCAAGGTGTTCGAGATCCAGGTGCCGCTGTGCAAGGTGGTCTGCTACCACGCCCTGCTCCCCGGCCCCCTGGATGGTGAACAGGAGTTTATGGTGTTGGGAGGCTACTATCCGGTTAAACGCATCTGGTGACTAGGCCGCAGAGCAAACAAGCCTCACTCGGCAGCGAAGCTGTGGCAATCCACCCAGCGTACCGGGCTGGTGAGGGTGGCACTGAACAGACTCGGCAACGCCTCGGCCGCCAGAGGGTGAACATCATGAAACAGGATAATCCCCTTGCGCCAGAGCAGCATCAGGGTCAGCACTCTATCCCGCACCTGGCGGGCGCTCAGATGAGGTCGCCAGTCCTGGCTGTCAATATTCCACAGCACCAGATGACGGAATACGCGTCCGGCCATCTCGGGAGTGCGCTGGCCATAGGGGGGGCGGAACCAGGAGAGGCGCATGACACCAGGCACCGCCTGCAGCAGGGTGCGACTCTGCTGCAGTGACTCCTGCCAATCGGCCAGTTTGGGATAGGGGGTATGTCGCATGCCATGGGAGGCGATGCAGTTTTCGCCATAATCGGCGGCCAGTAGCTGAGGCGAACCACTGAGCCGGCTCTGCAACCGCTCACCCAGTAGGAAGAAGACACCATTCTGCCCCCCTTGCGCCAGCACCTTGACGGTACGGCGAGTGCTTCCCTGGATCTCGGATGGGCCATCGTCGAAGGTCAGCAAAAACTCGCCATCCATCAGCTCATTACCCGTCATCTCGGCGGGTGAGAGGGTATCGATCTCGCTGCTGACGCGGGAAAATTGCGCCGCCAGACGCAACTGCTCCAGCAGGTAGGCGGCATGAAACTGGCGTGCCGCCCGCTGCCAGGGCTGCAGACGCGGGGGAATGGCTGGCGGGTGCAATAACAGTTGTCGCAGCTGGCTGACATTCTGAGGGTGGGGGCAAGTGGGGCAGTCTCGGGCCGCCATCTGATAGTTTTGCAACACCCGCAACCAGGTCTGCTGCCGATAACGATCCAGGGCGAGCATGTCGACCTGGGCCAATCCCAGCCGTGCAGGCCACTCATCGGCGGAGATAAGCTCACTGGAGAGCAGTTCATTGCCAAAGGTGAGGATCTCCAGGCGCGAGGCAGCATTGAATCCAGGATGACTGGTCAGCCGTTCCGGCCAGGTAGCTCGATCCATCACGGCTGGCGGTAGTGTCGTTGCCACCGGCCAACTGGCCCAGAACCACAGAGTGAGCAACAGCAAATAGGAGCGCATCCAATATCCTTGCAATCAGCCTACGATGTCGTCTGAAGCCATAGGGGAAAGAGCACATGATAGCGTGGTTAACACCTCAGCCACCATAGGCAGAAATCGTCAGGCAAATTGCCATTCCCGCCACATGCAGCCAAGCTTAGCGAGTCACTCATCATCTGGAGTCCCTATGCGCCTGAGAGTCCCCCTCGATAAAGCCTATCGCCTGCTCAACCATGGCCCCACTGTGCTCATCACCACGGCCGCCGAGGGACATCGTAATGTGATGGCCGCCGCCTGGATCATGCCCCTGGACTTTTCGCCCCCCAAGGTGGCGCTGGTGATCGACAAACTCACCTACAGCCGCAGCCTACTGGAGGCCTCCGGCGAACTGGTGATCAATATTCCGCCGCGCAGCATGGTCGATCAAACCCTGGCGGTGGGCTCGATCTCGGGCCGGGATCTGGATAAATTCAACGAGCTAGGGCTCAAGACCATGGCCGCCGAGAAAGTCACGCCGCCCCTGCTGAGCGATTGTATCGCCTGGCTGGAGTGCCGCCTGATCCCCCAGCCCCAGCTACAACAGGATCATGATCTCTTCCTGGCCGAGGTGGTGGCCGCCAGCGCCAATAACCTGGTCTTCCGCGAGGGGCGCTGGCACTTCGGCGAAAACGCCCAGCGCACCCTGCACCACGTGGCCGGTGGTCACTTCCTGCAGATAGGGGATGAGGTGGAGGCCAAAGAGCCATAAATCGCGTCTGAACGGCAACCGGAACGGGGCCGTAATTCGCTCGAGGGCAAGAGCCACTGCCTATACTTAACAAAGGCAGAGATGATGGGAGCACGGCCATGAGTGACAGCTGGCTCTTACCCAAGGGCACGGATCTGGTGAGTGCAGTTCGCTGGCTCAATGATCAGCATCGCCATGATCGACAGGCTATTGAAGAGGCGGCACTACGCTTCGATCTCTCCCCCTTGGATGAGGAGTTCCTGCTACTACACTGCCGGGAGGAACTGGGCAGTCAGGCTGAAAAATAAGAGCCGAGCCCAGAGCGCTGTTCCCTAATCGTGTTGGTCATCAAGATTGGGGTTTAATGACTCATGAATGCGGTAACGGGATAACCTTTAAGCCGACTGAAGGCCTCAGGGACGAGGCCTTCGAGCCTCCAGGGAGGGATTAACGGCGTGTCGGCGTAAGGTCGTCCCGATACCGCACGAGCACCAACACATAACGGGAACAGCACCGAGCCCAGGCCTGTCGCAAACCTACCACCAAATTGGTAGGCCGCTGTGGCAAACACCACGACAACGCGAGCGGCGCTATCCTGCATTACCCCATACTGGCGCCTTAGCCGCCCATCCCGCAACTGGGCCCAAATCTTGCTCGCCCTAGCGTGAGCGGGCTGACGCTGCATGTCCGCCATCGGGCCCCACCAGGGCCATCACATCAATCAGCGCCTGCAGAAGGAACCACGCCAGATGGGAAAATGTGCCTGCCAGAAGAATGCCAACAAACCAACCCCCAGCCCCCACTCCGAGCCAGGTGCGGATCGCTATGTCAGCTTCAGCGACATCGACTGTGACGGTAACGCCCGCATCATGATGGCGCTGATCCGCAAACACATAGACGATCCCGCGCGCAGCAACGCCTTCTGGGAATATTTCAAGAAGAAGGCCGCAGGCGGCAGCGGCCCCAAACCCGATGATCTGTTTCTCATCCACTCTAACCTGAACCAGATCCGCGAACTGTTCGAGACCTGGGAGGATGACGAGGCGCTGCAACTGCTGGATCGACTGGAGATCGAGTGCTGCTGAGAACCCAAGTAGAGAGACGAGGCCTTCACCTAGCAAGAATGGTGTATCCCCCTGGCGATGCCATCCCAGCTTCGCCAGCAAACGAGCACCTATATCGGCACGGCATCAGGCTCCAGTGCCGCCAACAGCAGCGAGACCAGGTGGCGGGGCTGACGCCCGGTCAACACCTGGATCTGATGGCGACAAGCCATACCATTGCACAGGAGTTCGGCCTCAGGCTCCAACGCCAAGGCAGGCAACAGAGCCTGGGCCGCCATCTGGTGGGAAAGCGCCACATGCTCGGCCTCCAGACCAAAGGTACCGGCCATGCCACAGCAGGAGGCCTCGATAAACTGAAAATCCAGATCCGGGATAAGTTTCAGTAACCGGCGCAGGGACTTCATGGCACCACTGGCCTTCTGATGGCAATGACCATGGACCAGCAGACGCCGTGCCTGAGGGGCAAAACGCAAGGCCAAACGCCCCGCCTGCTGCTCGTGGGCCAGAAACTCCTCCAGCAGCAACGCCCGCTTGCGTGCCAGCTCGGCCAGGGGGCCCAACTGCAGTTGACGGTACTCATCCCGCAGCATCAGCAAGGCCGCAGGCTCCAGGCCTATGATCGGCAAGCCTCGCTGCAGTTGCGGCTCCAGGGCCGCCAGCAGACAACGGGCCTGCTCTCTGGCCTCCGCTACCCACCCCTGGGCCAGTAACGTGCGGCCGCTATCGAGCATCACTCCGGCCACCGAGCCGGGATGCACCACTCGCACCCGATAACCCGCCAGACGCAACAAGCGCAACGCCTGCTCCGCCTGCTCGGGAGCAAACTGACTGGTAAAGCTATCGACCCACAAGACCACCTCTCGCCCCTCGGCCTTGGGCGTCAGGGGCTCAAACCAGCTCTGGCGCGGAGCAAAGGGGTGAGCGGCGGGTTCCGGCAGGGGAACCCGTGCCGCCAGGCCGAATAACTGTTCGCCCAAGGCGGCAAGCCAGGGGTGACGATTACGCCAGCGGATCAGCTGCCCCAACCAGGGGGCGCGATGCAACCAGAGAGGGAAGCGGGCAAATAAGCGTTGCCGCAAGCGGGCCCGACCACGCAACCGTTGCTGCGCCAGGTACTCCACCTTGATACTGGCCATATCCAGGTTGTTGTCACACTCGCGCTGACACCCTTTGCAGGAGACGCACAACTCCAGGGTCGCCGCCACTTGCGGATCGTCCAGCCAATAACCCGGTTCCGGATGATTGAGTGCCTGCTTTAACGCCCGCACCCGCCCCCCTGGCGACAGGGAGGGATCCGCCGACACCTTGAAGCTCGGGCACATGACGCCATTGCCGGGTTGTTCACACACCCCGCTGCGAATACAGACTGCCACCGCCTTGGCAAAATCCCCACCCTGTTTAGGGATATCAGCGTAGGCATCACCCATGCCCCGATCTCGATAATCTGACCAATCCAACTGAGTGCGCATTTGCCTATTCCATGGTGAAATCCAACTGCAGTCCCAGAGTTATACAAAATCAGTGCCTAAAAATTAACTTTTATAAAACAGTCTGTTATAAAAGACCGCCTCGGTCTAAGCCAACAAATAGTCCAACAAAACAGACAGAGAGTGGGAGTTGCCACAGTTCAAGCAGCCAAGTGCATCCGCTCCGGCAAAAGTAACCGGAGAGGCGCACTTCGTATTTTTAAGTGGCGGGGAACATTTCCCGCCATTTTTGCTGGATTTTGAGAGCTGATTGTGTCTAATTAACAGGTTCTCAGGTAGGGAGTTATTCGTCACATGACCACTGGACATCAACCCGGCATGGATACGCCTCATAAGCCTCAAGGTTCCCGGTCTTTAGCCCCCCAAGCCATAGGCTATGGGCTAGTTTTACTCTTCTGGTTAGTCCTCACTACCACGCTGCAGCAGAGCAGCTTACTCGGAACAACCACACTGCTCTGGCTCAATGGCCTATTCCTGTTGCTCACTACCGCTGTCTTGTTGTTGAAGACACGAGCACACCTGCACACCCAGCTGCCAGAACTTATGGCCAGTCCAGAGACACTGCATCTGCAGCAGGTGGCTCACACCATTGATGCCGCCCTCATGGTCTTCGATGTCACGGCATCTCGATTCGTCTATGTCTCCCCCGGCTACACCACCCTCTGGCAACGGGATCCGGCTCTGCTGCTCACCAATCCCAGAGATTGGATCGCTGCCTTAACCAGCGCCGAACGCTGGCGTCTGCTGCGCCAGTTGGCTGTCCATCGCCATACCACAGATCCCTATCGCGTCGAATTCCCGTTGCGGCTGACGGCTCGCTCCACCAAATGGGTGCAGATGCGCTTCTACCCCCAACAGGATGGCGCGGGTGTCATCACTCGCCTGGTGGTACTGGCGGATGACATTACCAGCATACGCCAACAGGAGGAGCAACTGAGCTTTGCCGCCAACCATGATCCCCTGACTCAGCTCCCGAACCACAGGCTCTTCCTGGAGCAACTCAACTGCTGGTTGCAGAGCCCGCCACAACATGGCTTCAGCCTGTTCATGCTGGATCTGGATCACTTCAAACGCATTAACGATATCTCCGGCCATGCCTCGGGGGATGTCCTGTTGCGTGAAGTGGCGACCCGACTCTGCACCTGCATTCCACCCGATGCTTTCCTGGCGCGTATGAGCGGTGACGAGTTCGCCCTGCTCTGCCCTGGTGTCTCGGTGAACTCCCTAGCCGAGCGCATAGTCACGGCCATCCGTAGCCCCTTCATGCTGAACGAGAAGTCCAGCCATATCACCCTGAGCCTGGGCTGGTCCTGCTACCCCAAAGATGGCGCCAACGCCGAAACCCTGCTGCGCCAAGCCGACATGGCCATGCATGGGGCCAAGCAAGCGGGTCGCAATCGCTACCAGGCTTATACCGCCGAGATGGATCAGGCCATTTTGCGGCAGTTGCAACTGCATCAAGATCTACTCTCGACAGTCAACGACGGTGGCTTCGAGATTTATTATCAACCCATCTACGAGCTGACCACGGGCCGCTTGAGTGGTGCCGAGGCTCTGCTACGCTGGCAGCGCCGCCCGGGTGAGTGGGTCTCACCGCAACATTTTATCCCTCATCTGGAAGAGAGCGGCCTCATTATTCGCCTCACCGACTGGTTGATATGGGAAACCGGTAAACAGCTCAAGAGCTGGCGTGAACGTTGGCCTGAATTCCGCCTCTCGGTCAACATCTCCGGCCTGAGTATGCAAGATGAGCGGCTGCTCACCACCGCCAAGAAGATGCTCTCTACCCTCGGTTTGCCGGGCAATGCCCTGGAGCTGGAGGTAACCGAGAGCGCCTTTATCTCGGATCCGGAGCAAGCAGGCGGCATAGCCCGCCAATTGCAGGCCGAAGGTGTCCAATTGGCCGTCGATGACTTCGGAACGGGTTACTCCAGCCTCATCTCCTTGCAACGCTTCTCGCCCAATCGCGTGAAGATCGACAGGGGCTTCATCCGCGAGGTGATCAGCGACAAACAGGATCGCAACCTAGTGGAGTCCATGTTATTGATGATCCACAAGCTGGAGATGCGCGTCGTGGCCGAGGGGGTGGAAACCTCCGAGCAGTTGAGCCTGTTGCGCGAACTGGGCTGTGACTACATTCAGGGGTACTACTCTGGTCGCCCGCTACCGGTGGCCGCGTGGTTGCAGATTGCCGAACGCCTACCGTCAGAGCAGTTTGGCGTACCACCTCGCCAGATGATCCCCGCCGGGCTTTAAATAAACAGCAAAGTAAAAACGTAAAAAGGGAGGCTGAATATCAGCCTCCCTTTTTTTACCTGCTGTGTTGTCAATCGCAGTTGTGTCACCCACGGCTTAATGATGCGTTACCTTCTTCGTCTTGGCCTTGCTCTTCACTTTAGCCTTGGGTTTAGCCTTAGGTTTAGCCTTCACCTTGCTTGGCTTCTTCTTGCTGGCAACGGCCTTACTCTTCTTGCTCTTAGCGCTCTTAGCTTTAGTTGGCTGGCGCGTAGCCTTGGCATGGCGGGCATGGCCGGCAGGCTTACTGGTTGTGGCATGGGATGCGACCGCCGTGGAGCGCCCCAGTCGCTGAGCCGTCAGGCTGGTAATCCCATCGGCAGAGCGGGTGGGTTTGGCCGAGGTCACAACTCGTACTGGATGGGCCGTCGCGGGATGAGCGGCCTTAGCTTGCAGCGCACTGCGCTCGGAGAGCAAGGAGGCTGCCACTTTGGTCACCCCCTCTTTACCCTGACGGGCATAGAAGTCGCTTTGGCTGGCAGCACCATCTAAATAGTCCACCTTAGGCAAGTCCAGCAGACTGTCAAACAGCATGGGCATCAGCACCTCGGGGTGCGACTCATTGGCGTTCCAGATCATCACCAGGCCGATATCCTTCTCCGGCAAGAAGCCTAACCGCGAACGCACTCCCTTGAGTCCACCTGCATGGAAGATCATCTTGTGGTTGCCGTTGTACTGGAATATCCGCCAGCCCATGCCATACATGGGGTTCTTGATACGAGTCTGCCGCCACTTGGAGGTGATCCCCTCCTTGGGAGAACGGATCAGCGGTTTGGTCAGCTCCTGCATCACGGCTGGGGGGATCACATCCGGTCTGTGGCCCATGACGGCGGCCAAGTATTTACCCATATCGGAGATGGAAGCATTGACCCCGGCCGCCGGGATCACATTGTAATAAGGCTGGCGGATAGGTAGCGCCACCCAACCGCCGCCACCCTTGGCATGCGGCACGGCTATGTTGCGATTACTCAGCATGCCAGCACGAGTGGCGCTGGCATCCTGCATGCCCAGAGGGCCAAAGATACGGTTGCGCAACAGATCCGGGTATGGGTGCCCCAACTGGCGCGAGAGGACATCGCCTATGGTGGAGTAGAGAATATTTTGGTAGCCAAAACAGCGGCCTATGGGACACGCCGCACCAAGCCGCTCTGTCTTATTGAGCAAAGAGGGGTAAGACTCACCCGCCTCCAGCAAGTTGTCATTGGCGTTGTGAGGCAAACCGCTGGTGTGGGAGAGCACGTTACGCAGAGTCAGTTGATTGGCACTGTCATACTTCAAGCGAAAACCCGGCAGGTAGCGACTGAGCGGAGCGTTGTAGTTTAGCTCGCCAGCATAGGCGGCTTGACCCGCTAACACGGCGGCAAAGGTCTTAGAGACGGACGCCAGGCGAAAGACAGTGTGTTCATTGACCGGGTTGCGTGCCGAGGTGCTGCCTACCCCCAGCGTCTTTACATAGACCACCTTGCCATTTTGCACCACGGCCACGGCGGCACCGGGAATATGGTAAGCACCAAAGATCCGCTCCACATCCCGATCAAACTGCGGCAGCACAGATGAGAGCGGTTGGGCCGCGATAGAGCCGGAGAAGAGTGGAGCTGAGCAAAACAGCGCCAACGGCAGCAAACGGCGCAGGCCGAGACGAGGAAAAGCAGAAAACAGTGACATATGAAGAGACCCAGAACAACGAGGGGCCGTATTGTGGCAAAGCCAGCTGGCCACGCCAAGCCAGATCCCCCTATCTAGGCAAGCAGAATGAAAAAAAAGCGGATCCCCTTTCCATTTTCATATCTGAAGCCGGTTGGCAAGGGTTTCATGCTGCGCACCAAGGGACACCCCACCCTGATTTTATGTCGAGAATTTCGCGGCCAGCCCTCACCTGGACAGCGGCCATGAATATCCGTACACTGCGCACGTCATTGGGGAGTAGCCTCCCGCGGCCATAGGCCCGGGGCTTGCGTCAACACACTTGGTCCACAGACCATGGCGCAAACGACCTCTGGTTTGGCAAGACCTTTGACCACTCAGCTACCCAAGGCCGGCGTGGCCGTGTGGTCATTGGAAATTGCCGGCCAGGAGTAATAGATGGAAGCTTTTCTCGTCTCCAGCGGCATAGTCGCCCTAGCTGAAATGGGTGATAAGACCCAACTACTGGCGCTGGTACTGGCCGCCCGCTTTCGCAAACCTCTGCCTATCATTCTAGGCATTCTCGTCGCCACCCTACTCAACCACGCCGGAGCCGGTGCCCTTGGTAGCTGGGTCACGCAACTCATAGGCGGCGATTGGCTTCGCTGGATCCTGGGCCTCTCCTTCCTGCTAATGGCGGGCTGGATCCTCATCCCTGACAAGATTGATGAAGAGGATGCCAAGGTGGCCACTCGCTTCGGCATCTTTGGCACCACCCTCATTGCCTTCTTCCTGGCCGAGATGGGCGATAAAACCCAGGTTGCCACAGTGGCACTGGCCGCCCACTACTCGGCCTTCTATAGCGTGGTCGCGGGCACCACGGTCGGCATGTTGATCGCCAACGTTCCTGCCGTCTTGCTCGGAGACAAAGTGGCGACCAAAGTGCCCCTCAAGCTGGTGCACGGCATAGCCTCGGCACTCTTCGTGGTGCTGGGCCTGCTGACTTTGTTCAATGTCGGTGATCTGCTGCCTTAACCCCCCCCTATATGGTGGCGAACCGGATATGCCACGCTCCGGTTCGCCACCACATCTCAGCCAGCCAAGCCTCGCGCTAGTACACAACGTCACCTGATCGTACAAAGAGTAACCACAGCGCCATGGCACACTGGTCTGCGCCTCGGTATACCTATGAGTGCTCGATGAAAATCACGCAATAAAGCCTCAATTGAGCCATAATATAAATCGACATCCTTACTGTCACAAAATCACTTGCATCACTGTCACAAAATTTCATGCATTGAACTGCTAGGGTATTCGTCTCAACAAAGTTGCGGGAGATCCGGGCGCCTTTCCCGCATCACTGCCTGTTTATGACCATGACGAGAACTTCTATGTCCGACTTCTTACCCTTCTCTCGCCCGGCCATGGGTGATGATGAGATTAATGCCGCCTGCGCCGTTCTGCGCTCAGGCTGGATCACCACGGGGCCCAAGAATCAGGAGCTGGAACAGGCCTTTTGTGCCACTTTCGGCTGTCAGCACGCCATCGCCGTCAGCTCTGCCACAGGCGGCATGCATGTGACCCTGATGGCCCTGGGCATAGGGCCAGGCGATGAGGTGATCACCCCCTCCCAGACCTGGGTCTCCACCATCAACCTCATCTGCCTGCTAGGGGCCGAGCCCGTCTTTGTCGATGTGGACAGGGACACCTTGATGACGAACGCCTCCCGTATCGAAGCGGCCATCACCCCACGCACCAAGGCGATCATCCCAGTGCACTATGCCGGCGCGCCCCTGGATCTGGATCCCATCTATGAGCTGGCAAACAAGCATCACATCGCCGTCGTAGAAGATGCCGCCCATGCGGTGGGCACGCGCTACCAGGAGCGCTGGATTGGCGCCCAGGGCACCGCCATCTTCTCCTTTCATGCCATCAAGAATCTCACCTGCGCCGAAGGGGGCATGGTAGTCACAGATGATGAAAAGCTGGCCCAACGCATCCGCACCCTGAAATTCCACGGCCTGGGGGTCGATGCCTTCGATCGTTTGACCCAGGGGCGCAAGCCTCAAGCCGAGGTGCTGGAGCCCGGGCTCAAATACAATCTCACCGATCTGCAAGCCGCCATCGCCCTGGTGCAGCTCAAGCGTCTGCCCGAGCTCAACGCCCGCCGCCTGGAACTGGCCAACCAGTACCGGGAGGCCCTGCAAGGGCTGCCCCTGGAGCCACTGGCGCTGCCGGACTATCCGCACCTGCATGCCTGGCACCTCTTCATGGTGCGTGTCGATGAGGCGGCCTGCGGCATAAGCCGTGATGATTTCATGCAAGCCCTGCAGAGTCGCGGCATTGGCTCCGGTCTACACTTTCGGGCTGCCCATACCCAGAAATATTACCGTGAGCGCTATCCCGAGCTGAGCCTGCCCAACAGCGAATGGAACTCGGCCCGCCTCTGTACTCTGCCGCTCTTCCCCGACATGACCTCAGAGGATTTCAACCGTGTCGTGACCGCCATCAAGGCCATTCTGGAGAACCCCAGTGTCTAGATATCAAACCTCAGCCTCTACCTCACACACCCCCATCACCCTGGTCTCTGTGGTGATCCCGGTTTACAACGAAGAGGAGAGTTTGCCAGAGCTATTGCGCCGCACGCGCGCCGCCTGTGCCCAACTCACTCAAGCCTGTGAAATTATACTGATCGACGATGGCAGCCGGGATAGCTCGGCTCAGTTGATGCAAGCCGCCGCCGAGGAACCAGATAGCCAGGTGGTGGCGGTGATCCTCAACCGCAACTATGGTCAGCACTCGGCCATCATGGCCGGGTTCGAACAGGCTAGAGGCGATCTCATCATCACCCTGGATGCCGATCTGCAAAATCCGCCCGAAGAGATCCCCAAGCTGGTGGCCGCCGCCGAACAGGGCTATGACGTAGTGGGCACAATACGGCAGCAACGGCAGGATAGCCGGTTTCGCAAATTGGCCTCTAGCCTTATCAATCGGCTGATCAAGCACTCCACCGGCATGGAGATGAGCGACTACGGCTGCATGCTGCGCGCCTATCGTCGCCACATCATAGATGCCATGCTCTGCTGCCATGAACGCAGTACCTTCATCCCCATACTGGCCAACAGCTTTGCCCGTAACACCATAGAGCTGCCGGTTGCCCATGCCGAGCGCGAGCATGGGGAGTCCAAATACGATCTGCTCAAACTCATCAACCTGATGTTTGATCTGGTCACCTGTATGACCACCTCCCCCCTGCGTCTGCTCAGTCTGCTGGGCACAGCCATAGCCGGTGGCGGCTTCTTACTGGCCCTGCTGCTGTTGCTGATGCGCCTCTTGCTGGGTTCAACCTGGGCCGGCGAGGGGGTATTCACCCTGTTTGCCATCCTCTTTATCTTTATCGGTGCCCAGTTTATCGGTCTGGGGCTGCTGGGCGAGTACATAGGCCGCATCTACAACGATGTCCGGGCCAGACCCCGTTACTTCATTCAACAGGTGGTGCCCGAGAGCGCCGCACAATTTAGCCGCAAACCGGAATAACTAAAACTTTTTGAGGAAAACTCCATGAAAGTGGTTGTCTTTGCCTATCACAACATTGGCTGTACCGGTTTGCGCGCCCTGCAGGCCGCCGGTTTTGATATCGCCGCCGTCTTCACCCATAAGGATGATCCGGGTGAGCAGCGTTTCTTCAGTTCGGTCGCCGAGTGGTGTGCCGAGCAGGATCTGCCGGTCTTTGCCCCAGAGGAGGTCAATCATCCCCTCTGGATCGAGCGTATTCGCGCCCTGCAACCGGACCTGATCTTCTCCTTCTACTACCGCGACATGTTGAGCCAGGAGTTGCTGGATATCCCGACTCTGGGCGCCTATAACCTGCATGGCTCTTTGCTACCGCGCTATCGCGGCCGCGCCCCGGCCAACTGGGTGCTGGTCAAGGGCGAGAAGGAAACCGGCGTCACCCTGCACCAGATGACTCGCCGCCCCGATGCGGGCGCCATAGTGGCACAACAGAAGGTGATCATTGCCGCCGATGAGACCGCCTTCACCCTGCATGGCAAGCTTGATCACGCTGCCGCCCAACTGCTGGAGGGCATACTGCCTGCCTTCCGCGCCAAGCAGATCCCGCTGACACCGCAAGATGAAAACCAGGCCAGCTACTTTGGCCGCCGCACCGCCGCCGATGGCGAACTCTTCTGGCAGCGTCCGGCCCATGAGCTGGACTGCCTCATCCGCGCCGTTACCCGCCCCTACCCGGGCGCCTTCACCTATGCTGGGGATCGCAAACTTATCCTCTGGCAAGCGCGCGTGATCCATGAAACAACCTCCGAAACACCAGGGACCATACTCAATCTGGAGCCATTGCGCATCGCCTGTGGCGAGGACGTGTTAGAGATAGCGGCAGGCCAGAGCGAAGCCGGTCTCTTCGTCCGCGGCAGCCAACTGGCTCGGGAGTTGGGCTTGAGTGTCGGCATGCGTCTCGGCCCCAAGGTCAGCGATACCCTGCACCAGGCTCGCCGCACCAAGGTGCTGATCCTGGGGGTCAACGGCTTTATCGGTAATCACCTGAGCGAACGGCTGCTGGCCGATGGCAAGTATGAGGTTTACGGCCTGGATATCGGCAACGATGCCATAGCCCGCTTTGCCGATCACCCGCACTTCCACTTCGTGGAGGGGGATATCAGCATTCATACCGAGTGGCTCGAGTACCACATCAAGAAGTGCGATGTGATACTGCCGCTGGTCGCCATCGCCACCCCCATCGAATATACCCGCAACCCGTTGCGCGTCTTCGAATTGGACTTCGAAGAGAATCTGAAGATAGTGCGCTACTGTGTGAAATACGGTAAGCGCATCATCTTCCCCTCTACCTCCGAAGTGTATGGCATGTGCGATGACCAGGAGTTCGACGAAGATAACTCCCGCCTCATTGTTGGCCCCATCAACAAGCAGCGCTGGATCTACTCCGTCTCCAAGCAACTGCTGGATCGCGTGATCTGGGCCTATGGCCAGAAAGAGGGGTTGAAGTTTACCCTGTTCCGCCCCTTCAACTGGATGGGACCACGCCTGGATACCCTCAACTCAGCCCGTATCGGCAGTTCCCGGGCCATCACCCAACTCATCCTCAACCTGGTGGAGGGCACCCCCATCAAGCTGGTGGACGGTGGCGCCCAGAAGCGCTGCTTTACCGACATAGACGATGGCATCGAAGCTCTGTTCCGTATCATAGAGAACCAGGGCGGGCTGTGTGACGGCCAGATCATCAATATCGGTAACCCGGTCAATGAAGCCAGCATCCGCGAACTGGCCGAGAGCCTGCTGGCGCATTTCGAGGCCCACCCCCTGCGTCACCACTTCCCGACCTTCGCCGGCTTCAACGAGGTGGAGAGCCGCAGCTACTACGGCCAGGGCTATCAGGATGTGTCACACCGCAAGCCCAGCATCCGCAACGCCCAGCGCCTACTGACCTGGACCCCCACCATAGACATGGAGAGCACGATCGCCAAGACCCTGGACTTCTTCCTGCAAGGCGCAGCTGCCACTCAGGAAGCCAACAGCCGGGACGCCAACTTATGAGTGAAGGCAAGGGCCGCCGAGTCGGCCTGCGCATCGATGTAGATACCCTGCGCGGCACCCAGCTCGGGGTGCCCTCGCTGCTGCAGGATCTGGCCGAAGCTGGCATCGAGGCCAGCTTCTTCTTCAGCGTCGGGCCAGACAACATGGGCCGCCACTTGTGGCGCCTGTTAAAACCTGCGTTCCTGTGGAAGATGCTGCGCTCCGGCGCTGCCTCTCTCTATGGCTGGCAGATCTTGTTAGCCGGTACCGCCTGGCCTGGGCGACGGATAGGCCAGAACGGCCAGGCGATCATGCGAGCGGCGCGGGACGCCGGCCACGAAATTGGCCTGCACGCCTGGGATCATCAGGGGTGGCAAGCCCATGCTGGTCACTGGAGTGAAGCGCGGCAGCGTCAGGAGCAGGAGCGCGGCCTGCGGGAGCTGGAGCAGATAGTGGGCAAGGTGGTCAGCTGTTCGGCGGTGGCAGGTTGGCGCGCCGATGACACCACTATCGCCGCCAAAGAGCCCCTGGCCCTGCGCTACCATAGCGATTGCCGTGGCACGGGCCCCTTTCGTCCCCTGCTGGCCAATGGCCGACCGGGAACACCGCAGATCCCGGTCACCCTGCCCACCTTTGATGAGGTGGTGGGCCCTTCCCTAGCGTCGGCCGCCTTCAATGACTACCTGTTGGCACAACTGACAACCGCCCTGGAAGAGCCTAAGGCGCTCCCCGTCTATACTATTCACGCCGAAGTGGAAGGGATGAGCCAGGCTGCTGCGTTCCGTCAACTGCTGCTGCAAGCGCGTCAGTTAGGCATCCACTTCTGCCCCCTATGCGAACTGCTGCCCGATGATCTGACCACCCTGCCCACCGGGCGTTTGGTGCGCGCCCCCTTCCCCGGCCGTGAAGGGTGGTTAGGCGTACAGCTGGCTCAGAATCGCCCACTCCATGAGGATACAACCCATGATGCTTAAGGTGCGCTGGCTACTTCCCCTATGGTTTGTCATCGCCTATCTGCTGCCCCTGCCGGAGCGCCCGCTCTGGACCCCAGATGAGACGCGCTACGCCGAGATCAGCCGCGAGATGATCCAAAGCGGCGACTGGGTGGTACCTCACCTGCTGGGGCTCGACTACTTCGAGAAGCCTATCGCCGGTTACTGGGCCAATAGCCTGAGTCAGTTGCTGCTGGGGGAGACCAATCTGGCGGTACGCTTCGCCTGCGTGGTGGCCACCGCCCTCTCGGGCCTCTTGCTCTACCATTTTGCCCGGCAGCTGTGGCCAAGCCGGCGCAAGGCGACCGCCGCCGCCCTCATCTACCTCTCCAGCCTGCTGGTCTACGGCATCGGCAGTTATAGCCTGCTCGACCCGCTAGTGACCCTCTGGCTCAATGGCGCCATGGTGGCCTTCTATCTGGCGTTTCGTGCCGCAAGCAACCGTGAACGGATCGGCTATTACCTGCTGCTGGGGCTCTGCTGTGGCCTGGGGTTTCTCACCAAGGGCTTCATAGCCCTGGCGGTACCCGTGGTCGCCATCGCCCCCTTTATGCTGTTGCAAAAACGCTTTTTAGAGCTGATAAAATATGGCCCACTAGCGCTGCTGAGTGCCGCACTGATCTCCGCCCCCTGGGCCATATTGGTTCATCTGCGCGCCCCCGATTACTGGCACTACTTCTTCTGGATTGAACATGTGCAGCGCTTTGCCGGGGCCGATGCTCAACACGCCTCCCCCTTCTGGTATTACCTGCCCGGCCTGATCTTCGGCCTCATCCCCTGGTTGGGTCTGCTGCCCACTACACTTCGTGGACTCTGGCAGCAGCGTAGGCAACTGCTCACCCCGCAGCAGGCCAGCACCCTCTATCTATTGGCTTGGGCACTCATGCCGCTGATCTTCTTCAGCTTGGCTCAGGGCAAACTGGTCACCTATATCCTGCCCTGCTTCGCCCCCTGGGCTTTGCTGCTAACCGACCGGTTATTTACCCTGCTCCATGCAAAGGGTTCTGAGGAGAAGAGCAGTGGCAACGCCGTGCTCAGACTCAATGGCTATCTCAATCTGGCCTTCGGTCTGCTCACCGCTCTGACGCTTGGGCTGGTCGGCTGGGGAGTGGTGGGAAAGGCACCGCTATACGGCCCGGACGAGACGCCGCGCCTGGTGCTGGGTCTTATCTGCTTCCTGTTCTGGGCTGGGTGCGCCTGGTTCAGCCTGCGCCAGGGTCAAAAGGTGTGGAGCTGCGCCGCCTTTTGCCCTCTGCTCTTTGTCCTGCTCTACCCAGCCGCCCTGCCGCTGGCCGTAGTCAACTCCAAACTGCCGGAGAGCTTCTTGACGACACATCAAGACGAACTGGGCACCAGCCGCTATCTGCTCTCCAATGATGTGGGCTTAGCCGTCACACTCGGCTGGCAATTCAAGCGTAGCGATATAGTGCTGGTCGGTGCCGATGGCGAGCTGACCTATGGACTAAAAAAAGCGGAAGGAGAAGGCCGACATATTCAGACCGAGGCTTTTGCGTCCTGGCTGGCCCAAGCGCGCAAACTGGGCCAGGTGGCACTGTTAGTCAAACAGGATAAAGCGGCAGATGCCTCAAGAGAGTGGCCTAAGGCCGATCTCACCCTGAGCAGCCAGCGCCTCTTGCTGCTGATTTATCGGCCACAGCCATGATCTGGCTGCTACTACTTTTGGTCAGCCTGCTCACCTCGGCAGGCCAGCTCTGCCAGAAGCAGGCCATGGTCCAGTACCAAGCCCGGAGCCATTCCCCCCTGTGGCGAAACCCCTGGCTAGTGGCCGGGCTCACCGCCATGGGGTTGGGGTTGCTGTTGTGGATCTGGCTGTTACAACAACTGCCCCTCGGTTTGGCCTACCCCATGCTCAGTCTCAACTTTATCTGGGTCAATCTGGCTGCCCATTACTGGTTCAAGGAGCCCCTGACGCCCCGCCACTGGTTGGGCACACTGGCTATCTTGCTGGGTATCTCTATGCTGGGGGTGGCAAGGTGACGGTTGAAGAGAGCAAACGCGGCTACGCTCTGGCCCTATCCAGCGTACTGCTGGTCACCCTGGCTCAACTGCTGCTAAAAAGTGGGGTCATAGGGTTACCTCCTATCCTGTTCACCTTCCCAGCCCTGGATTCACTGCTCTCCACTCCCGACCTACTCCCCAAGCTGTTACTACTGTTGTGCGGGATTGTGGCCTACCTGGGCTCCCTGCTCTGCTGGCTGGGTGCACTGCGCTACCTCCCTCTGCACCGGGCCTATCCCCTGTTGGCACTGAGCTACGGTCTGGTCTACCTCTGCGCCATCACCCTGCCCTGGCTCCATGAATCATTCAGCCTGCTTAAGGGCGCAGGCGTGCTGTTCATCATACTCGGCGTCTATCTAAGCCAACCGGTAAACAAAAAGCCCATCGACTGATGGTTGGGTCACTTGCCCGATGGTCAGAGTTGAATTAACATTGCGTTTACAAGGGGAGTAACTTCTACGTCATTGGTCGTCATCACGGTGCTTGCACCCGGCCAATGAGCGGTGCATAACCGTGAGTGAGACCTTGCCGGACAGGCAAGGTGTATCTGAACCCCAGACATCAAGCCTGTGCCGTCATGACACAGGCTTTTTTGTTATTGGGAGTAAGTATGGAACTATTAGGAACCTGGTGGATGTGGAGCGGCTTTGCCGCCATAGTCCTCGCCCTGCTGCTGGTGGATCTGCTGCTGGTCGGCGGCGGTAAGCAACATAAAGTGGGCCTCAAGGAAGCGGCGATCTGGACCCTCATCTGGATCGCCGTGGCGCTGGCCTTCAACGGCGCCATCTGGTGGTATCTGGATATGAATGCAGGCCGGGAGCTGGCCAACCAGAAGGCCATGGAGTTTTTCACCGGCTACCTCATCGAGAAGGCGCTGGCGGTGGATAACGTCTTCGTCTGGTTGATGTTGTTTGGCTACTTTGCCATACCCATCGAGCTGCAACGCCGGGTCCTGCTCTACGGGGTACTGGGTGCCATCGTCATGCGTACCGGCATGATCTTCGGTGGCAGCTGGCTTATCAGCCAGTTCCACTGGATCCTCTACCTCTTCGGCGCCTTCCTGCTCTTTACCGGCGCCAAGATGCTCTGGATGGCGGATAAAGAGCCGGACATGGCCAACAACCCGCTGCTGCGCTGGCTCAGAGGCCATATGAAGATCAGCGACGAGCTGCATGCCGAGCGCTTCTTCGTGGTCAAGCAGGGCGTCCGCTACGCGACTCCGCTCTTTTTAGTCCTGATACTGGTGGAGATCAGCGATCTCATCTTCGCGGTGGACAGCATACCGGCCATCTTCGCCATCACCACGGATCCGTTTATCGTGCTCACCTCCAACATCTTCGCCATCATGGGGCTGCGCGCCATGTACTTCCTGCTAGCGGACTTTGCCGACCGCTTTGTGCTGCTCAAGTACGGCCTGGCACTGATCCTGCTCTTTATCGGAGCCAAGATGATGTTGATCGATCTGTTCCACATTCCCATCGCCATCTCGCTGGGTATCGTGGCGCTAATCCTCATCGGCAGCATGGTGCTCAGCCTGCGCTACAGCGCCAAGCCGCGCGCCTAACCCCCCCACACGCACCAAGCAATGAGCCCCCAAACGGGGGCTCATTTCATCACACTGATCTCACATCAGTTTCACGGCAACTCTATGCTGTAACGACGTGTCTTCTCGTTAAACTTGATCAACACCTCACCCTTGGTGGGGACAGGGATGACCTTACCGTTTTTATCGGCAATCCCATCATGCTTATTGTCCCCATACAGGATAACGGGTTGCGGGCACTTGGGATTGGACTTGGCACAGCCACAATCTGCGGCCAGTTTATCGGCCGTCACTGATGACTGGCAGTCCACTGTGCGGATCCCGGTGTCGGCCAGCAAGCGGAACTGACGCGGCGTTTTACCACCAAACTGGGTCTTGATGTACCAGGTATTATCGGCCACCAACTGCATGGCGCTTTTGCCCCAGTTGTTGTTGCTCCCTGTGAGGTAGAGAGCCGGATAGCTCTGTTTGAAGGGCTTATCCAGGCGCTTCAAGGTATAACGCATGCTCAGATCGTTCACCGTCAGCTTATAACGCCCGGAGAAGGGTGCCACTTGCACCGTGCTCTTACTGTCCAGCACACGGTTATTATCCTTGTCTCCATAGCTGAACACCCGCTCCTCACCGTTGGCCGTCACCAGGGTGGCATCCAGCTTGAAGCGTTGGTTCTTGCGATCGGTGAAGGTCACCTCAGTCTGCCAGGTGTTATCGGCCACCAGGGTCAGAGGTTGCTCCCCCCAGCTATTGCTGGTACCACGGTAAATGAACTTGCTTGCAATGCTGTCATGCCACTCCGGGGGGATCACCGTGATCCAAGCGCGAGTGATCGAGCTCAGCCCGGAGTCATCCACCACGGTCAGCGCCACTTCGTACAATCCAGGCTGCTCAAACTTCACCATGGCCGTGTCGGAACCTTCCCCTTGCGGGATCGGATAGGGCTCGCCGCATTTGATACCCGAGCACTTGCTGTTTTCACTCATGGTCCAGTGGTAGCTGACGATTTTACCATCAGCATCGGTAGATTTACGGCCATCGAACATTACACTGGCCCCGGCAGTCAGGGTCAATTGCTGAGGATCCACCACGGCAACCGGGGGCAGCAGACCACCGGAAATTTCGGTCAGGGTGTAGCGCTGGTCGCTCTCATTGAAAGTGACGTGATACTTGCCAATGCCATTGAAGAAGATGTCGTGGCGACTACCCTGATCGGCTATGCCATCCCCTTCGTTATCGCCATAGATCAGCTCGCCATTCCCATAGACATCGAAGCGGAAGTGCTGGGCTGCCACCAGGTCACCCTCGCCATTGAACAACACATCGGCCGACCAGAGGCCGGTATTGGCATCGCGACTCAGGGGAATATTTTCCCAGTTGTTGAAGCTGCCACGCAGGTTGAGGCTGGGGAACGCCACTTCGCCATTTCTGAGGTAACCTGCCAGCAGGGCCGCCGCCTGACCGGGGGCGACTTTGACGTGTGCCTTGCCGTCGGCCGCCACCTGGATGTAGTCGCCACTACAGTAATCGTTACCTGCCAAAATGTTGCAATACTCGCCGGCAGGTAGATTGGTTTGCAGCGTCTGATCCAGAATCGCCTGGCTATTGTTGACGACCACAAAGCCCTTATCGCCACGACCGAAGGCGATCTGGTTATCACCATCATCCCACCAGTTGGTCACTGGATTCTGGCCAACCAGATTGTTGAAGAGCACCATGTTGGCGATCATGGGATCCCGCTGTTCGCAGTTCCAATCGGCACTACACACTGGGCTCTGTGGGGCGCCAACCTCATAGCCGTTAAACTGATAGCTGGAGTAAATAACGGGCGAACCGTAGGGCCAGGCCAGCATAAGCACATTGGCCAGACGGTACTGGCTGCCACTCCTGTAGGTGAGAGAACTACTACCCGAACCACGTTCCAAATCCCATTGGGTGACAAAGACCTTAGCCTGAGCGCCCGGCAACAGGGTTGCATCGCTCTCCAACTCATTCAGATCAGCGAGACGACCAGTAAGGTACGTATGGAGCTTGTGAGGATACTGATACTCTTCAACCCGACCCAATCCTGTATATTCAGCTGGCTGGATAGGTTCACCAGGAACTCCGATCACCTCGGAATAAACCTCTGGGTTGCCAGCCAGGCGCAAGATCTCGGCTAACTCACTGGCCGCAATATGTTTACCGGCATCAATACGAAACCCGGATACCCCCCACTCACGTAGCTGCTTGAGGTGCTTGGCCAACAGCTCCTGCACCTTGGGTGAGCCCGTATCCAGATCAGGCAAACCCGCAAGATCACTCTGCTGAACCTGTTTGCGATCCATATAATCCCGGATGGGGCCAAGATGGTGGAAATCCTCAGACGAGAACTGCGGGAACTGATAGGCCGTGGCATCGTACGTGCTTCCGCCAGTTCCGACGCCCTTGCCTAACGCCATATGATTGAGCGGGGCGTTCACAAAGACTTTGACCCCGACGGCGTTACAGCGGCTGAGCATGCTCTTGAACTCAGCCTCATTGCCCGCCGGCGTGGTGAAGTTATCCAGATTGACCGGCATAAAGGCACGCCACCACTCACCCCCGGCGGCGTGCTCCACCGGCGAAAGCAAGTGGATAGCACCCACACCTTTGGGTGCCAGCACGGTTTCACACTCCTTGGCCGCATCCAGATAGTTCCACTGGAACAGGTTAACCATCACCTCGGCCTGGCTCAGGGGGCAGGCTAACGCCACGCCCATAGCCAGACTCAAGGGTAACATCCTCTGTTTAAATCGCATCTTTGCTGCTCTCCTGACTGACAAACGCTTCAATTTCATCCCTTGCGCGACCCGAGTGATGGTTGGCAGACCTAAGGCTCCATGGAACCGCTCTGTGGCGCCCAAAGATTATTGCTCTTAGTCAATTTCGCCGGGTCTCGCTTTTCTCTTAATTGGAGTCATTCGTCACCTTGCTCACAATTCACCCGCCAATTACCTCATTCTGAGTGAGGTTAATCACGCTTTAATTGCCTATAGCGTCAACACCTGGTGAGCGGCCTCAGTCGTTACCCATAAAGCCAGGTGTCCCACTCGCGAGACCACAGACTAAAGTCGTATAACTGCCGGGAAAGCATGAGAAAACCCAGAGAATGAGCGCCAGATGACCGAAGTTAACTAGGGGTAACCTCGGCTCGGCAAGAGGGCAAAATAGGCAAAAAACCCGGCTGATGCCGGGTCTTTGAAGAGAGAGGATGCCGTGTGACTTAGTCGGCCAGGGCGGCCAGCAGATCTTTTTCCATGGTGCCTTTTGATACACACACTGGCACCACGGAGGGGGCGGGCACATGGCTGCCGTCCGACTCCAGATAGGCGACGGTCGTGGTGCCTTTGACACTCAACGCGGCCACAGTTTTGCCATTGCTCTCGGTGAGGATCAGGCTGAGCTTCATGGTCGGGTTCTCGATAGCCACTTTGGAGCCACCACTGCCACAATCGAGAAAGTTCAGACCATCGGTATAGTTGACCTGCTGCGCCGCCAGCAGGCCTGAGCCCCGATCCTGACTCTGCAAC
Organism: Pseudaeromonas sp. HNCC25DJ180; assembly: GCF_055413345.1. Classification (NCBI taxonomy): domain Bacteria; kingdom Pseudomonadati; phylum Pseudomonadota; class Gammaproteobacteria; order Aeromonadales; family Aeromonadaceae; genus Pseudaeromonas; species Pseudaeromonas sp. HNCC25DJ180. The sequence goes on along the minus strand of NZ_JBVAYF010000010.1, from coordinate 91,123 downwards.
GCCAGATGGTTGTCGGCAAACCAGCGCTGGGCACGCGCCCAAACCAGATCGAACGGCTTGTCGAACTCGGCCATGCTGTTATTGGCTACAGCGGTAGGTGGAGTGTAACGATACTGCTCTGACAGGCCGTTGTCGCTGGAGCAGGCTGTCATCAGCAAGGGGAGTAAACCCAATGCAGCAAACTTTTTCATGCAAATTCCTTGTAAACCATAATCCGCCAGAATAGGAGAGGCTTGGGGGCATTCACCCCCTTCCGGCCACTATTCTACTCCGCTCTCGCCACAGTGCCAGAGCACCTGCGTCCGCGCAGAGGAACTCATAATCCCTCCAACCGCCGCTGATAGGGAAATTCGATGCGATAGCCTGGCTTGAGCAGCAACTCCCCTTTAGCGGGCAAGGTGAGATCCCAGGCTAACACCCCAGGCCTATCCTCATACTGATGTCGTGTTGGTTTGGGGCTATCATCCAACGCCTGTACCTTGATCTGCTCGTTACGCGACACGGGCCAGCTATCGAGCAGAGTCAGCGGCAGAGCCTGATCATGACTGCTCTGCAAGCGGTAGCTCCAACGCCGGGTCAGGGTTTGCTGTTTGTTGATCACGCCGCTCTCCCCCGCCTCGTCAGTGAGCTGCGACACGGTCACCTTGACCCCGTCATCCACGCCAAAAGCCAGAGCGAGCTGGTCGCCAGCGGCCAGTTGGGGCTCGTAGCGCGTGGCGATAAAGGCGCCATCCCGGCTCAGGCGCCACTCACCGGCAAGCCAGGGAGCCGGCAGGCTATTTTTCACATCGGCATAGAGATAGGCATGGGGGTCAAGCCGCGGGGTGCTCTGTAGCCTGAGTGTCGCCGGCAGTTGCTGCAGGGCCAGCACCACTCTTTGTTTATCCTGGTTACTGTTGACCGATACCGCCCCGGGTATCTGGTATTCGGCAACAAAGTCGCCACTCACCAGCAGCGCCTGCTCGGGCTCGGCGGCATCGGCTTGCGCTTCTGGAGCCGGTGCCGGAGCGGCCAACATGGCCATCTCCTTACGAGCCATATTAGCGCCGCCGGCTAATGCCGCTTTTTGCAGCTCTTGGCTATCATCGTGCAGGTCAATCCACCAACTCTGGGGCTCAGGGGCTTGGGAAGCCTGGTGTGGACGGCTGGTCGCCAGGGTCAACGCCACCTGCGGCCAGTTCTCACCCGTGGCCTGCTGCACCAGCGCCGCCCGGGTCAGAGAGAGTTGCTTGGTGCGGGTATCCAGTGCCGCCTCGTAGATAGGCTGCCAACTGGCCCCCGCTATCTGGTACTGCAGGGTCAACTTGGCTTCCCCGCCACGGCTTTCCAGGGCTATGGCCACGGTTCGGCTCTCGCGCACCGCACTCTGCAGTCGCTGCAGCTCCCGCTCCAGACGACTCGCCTCGGCCTCCTGCTGCCGCTGCGCTTGCGTCAACTTGACCCGAGCCAGCCCCACCTCGCGCATCCCCTGCCCCAAGGCCTGGCTGGCCGCGCCCCAGTCGCCGGGGGGCAGCAGCTTGCCCTCCTTGCCGCCTTGGGCCGGAGAGGCCGCCAGCGCCTGCAGAAACTGCTCCTGAGTCGTCAATGCCGCCGCCTCGGCCTGCAACTGCGCCAGTAGATCACGCACCTGCTGCAACTGCTGCTCCAGCGCCTTCGCCTCGGGTTGCACCAGCTCCCCGGCCTGCACATGCCGCACCTCCAGGGCGCCGATCTTGAGCCCGGCCCCCTGCCCGCTCACCTGCAGCGACGCCTCATCCAGGCCACTGGGCAGATCACTCAGCAGCAGAGTATGCGCCCCGGCCGGCAGACTCTGCTGCAGCTCCCGGGTGATGGTCGCCAGGCCAGGGTGCACTGTCACGGCCCGTATGGTGCTGGTTGGCGTAAAGGTGGCCGCCAAGGCCGGGGAGCTGGCGATCAGAGCCAGCGCCAGAACTGTGAGAGTCGGAACCTGGCGCAAGCAGGCGGGGCGAACAGGGTGCGCAGATAGGGTCATAAGAGCCTCCAGAGACGAGAACTCTTACGCTAGTCGCTTTTGGACCACAGATCGAGGAGTCGATGCACAAGGCGAGAGGAAATCCAAACGCACCCCTGAAAAAAATGGGGCCAATAAGGCCCCTTCGACAACAACTCGCGCGCAACCGGAGCGGAGGCTCGGCGACCTACTCGGCGGCCGCCTCACTCCCTTCCAGTTCGATTCTGTCTACCCGCTGCAAGCCTCGGGGCAGCTTGTTGCCACGCCGCCCGCGCTCACCGCGATAGAGCTCCAGATCCGAGGGTTTCAGCGTCAGCTTACGCTTGCCCGCATGCAGGGTCACAGGCTGGTTGGCACCGACGATCGCCACCTGGGTGACAAACTCCTCGCGGCTTGCCACCCGCGCTCCAGGAATGCCAATCAACTTGTTGCCCTTGCCCTTGGCCAGCTCGGGCAGCTCCGCCAGCGGGAAGAGCAACATGCGCCCCTCGTTGCTGATGACCAGGCAGAGATTGTTCTCTCCCCCCGGTAACCGTTGCGGCGCCAGCACCTCACCCCCAGCCGGAACCGTGAGCAGAGCCTTGCCACTCTTGTTCTTGGAGATGAGATCCCCATAGCTACATATGAAGCCATATCCCGCATCGGAGCAGATCAGGAACTTCTCCTCCTCGTTGCCCAGGAGGGCGAAGCGCGCCTGCTCACCCGGGTTGAGCGTGCAACGCCCGGTCAGCGGCTCGCCCTGGGAACGAGCCGAGGGCAGGGTGTGAGCCTCCAGGGCATAGGTGCGGCCCTGATTAGTGAGGAAAACTGCCTGCTGATTGCTGCGACCTATGGCTGAGGCCAGGAACTGATCGCCCGCCTTGTAGGCGAGCCCGGTCACATCCACCTCGTGCCCCTTGCCCGCACGTACCCAGCCCATCTCGGAGAGGATGACGGTGACCGGTTCGCTGGGGGTCAACTCCTTCTCGGTCAGGGCCTTGGCCTCTTCGCGCTCCACCAGCGGTGAACGGCGATCGTCGCCATATTTTTCGGCATCGGCCAGCAGCTCTCTCTTCAGCAGGCTGTTCATGCGCCGCTCCGAGCCCAGCAGTTGCTGCAACTGATCCCGCTCCTTGGCCAGCTCATCCTGCTCGCCGCGGATCTTCATCTCTTCCAGCCGCGCCAACTGGCGCAGCTTGGTGTCGAGGATATAGTCAGTCTGCTCTTCGCTGAGACCAAAGCGGGCCATCAGCACCGCCTTGGGATCCTCCTCGGTGCGGATGATGTGGATCACCTCATCCAGGTTGAGGTAGGCCACCAACAAACCTTCCAACAGGTGCAGGCGACGCTCCACCTTATCCAGTCTGTGCTGCAGACGACGACGCACCGTCTCCCGACGGAAGGTGAGCCACTCCACCAACAGGCCACGCAGATCCTTGACCTGGGGCAGGTTGTTGAGCCCCAGAATGTTGAGGTTCACCCGGTAGCTCTTCTCCAGATCGGTACTGGCGAAGAGGTGCTGCATCAGCTGCTCCACATCCACCCGGTTGGAGCGCGGCACTATGACGATGCGGGTCGGGTTCTCGTGATCCGCCTCATCGCGCAAGTCGGTCACCATGGGCAACTTCTTGGCCTGCATCTGGGCGGCGATCTGCTCCAGGATGCGGGCCCCCGAGGCTTGGTGCGGCAGCGCCATGATGACGATCTCGCCATCCTCGACCCGATAGACGGCGCGCATACGGATGGAGCCCTTGCCGGTTTCGTAGATTTTGCGAATATCGGCGCGCGGCGTAATGATCTCGGCCGAGGTAGGGTAATCCGGCCCCTGCACATGCTCCATCAACTCGCTCAGGGTGGCCGCGGGATTGTCCAGCAGAGTCACGCAGGCGTGGGCCACTTCCCGGGCGTTGTGGGGCGGAATATCGGTGGCCATCCCCACGGCGATACCGGTGACGCCGTTGAGCAGAATATGGGGCAGACGGGCCGGCAGAAAAGCCGGCTCCTTCAGGGTGCCATCGAAGTTAGGGGTCCACTCCACTGTGCCCTGCTCCAGCTCGGAGAGCAGCACCTCGGAGAATTTGGAGAGCCGGGCCTCGGTGTAACGCATGGCGGCGAAGGACTTGGGATCATCCGGCGCCCCCCAGTTGCCCTGGCCATCCACCAGCGGATAGCGATAGGAGAAGGGCTGCGCCATCAGCACCATGGCCTCGTAACAGGCCGAGTCGCCGTGGGGATGGTACTTACCCAACACGTCCCCCACGGTACGGGCCGACTTCTTGTGCTTGGCCAGGGCCGAGAGCCCCAGCTCGCTCATGGCGTAGATGATGCGCCGCTGCACTGGCTTCAAGCCATCGCTGATATGGGGCAGGGCGCGATCCATGATCACGTACATGGAATAGTTGAGGTAGGCCTGTTCGGTGAAGGTGCGCAACGGCAGACGCTCCACCCCTTCGAGGCTCAGTTCGGCATCACTCATGATGGTTCAGATCCGGTTAACTACCCGCGTCGTCGGGCAAGGGGGCAATAATGACATGGCAGGGGCTTAGACTACCACTGGATGAACAAAAACGTGAGGGTAGCGCCCCTTGCCGCGACATTTGCCTGAATGATAATGCCAGGGGGCGATAGTCGTTTATGGGCGAGGCTCGCCCCCATAAGCCATCGGAGGGGGCGTAGCAAAAGTGATAGGCTTCCGGCCTCGAAGCAGCCGGAAGCAATCAAATCGAAGGTTTAGAACTTATAAGCCCCCTTGAGACCATATTCGAGGGTGTTATTCTTGGGCTCCACCAGCCCCTGGATGACCTCAGAATCCTTGATATTCCAGTAACTCAGGAACGGGCCCACCGACCAGGCAGAGAACTGATACATGCTGGCGAGGCGTATTCCGTAGCCATCATGCTGCTGATTAGTGACATCCGCTGAGTTTTCTGGGTAACCAATGGCTTCCAAATAGTCGGACATATAGCTCTTCTGCTGCCCCAACAGCAGGTAGTCAAACTCCAGGGTGTTTTCGAAACGTGAGCCATTGGCGAGGCCCACCCTATGCACTACACCCAACGGCAGATAGGTGTAGTGGCTGGTCCGCCGGTAACCCTGAGCCCCTGTGCTGCTCTCGCCTCGCAGATCACTAAACAGATAGCGATAACCCAGCCCCAGATAGGGCTTCAGCACATAGCTTTTATAGTCAAAATCCTTGCCAAACAGGGCACGCGCATCCACATACCAATCTGGCTGGTTATCTGCCTCTCCGGTGCCATTACTGGAGTAGTCCGCTTGACCATTGGCATAACGGAGTTCAACCCGCATAGACCAAGTCTGCTCGGCATCTATCATCAGAGTGGTGGCGTAATCCAACCCCAACTTCAGCGCCTCCAACTGCATGAAATCAGGCTCTTCATACTTGTAGTGGGAGAGCGTGAGACCCAACTCCTGGCCATTACGCGTCAATAACGCATCGGCAGGGGTGGCTTGAGCGCCCAGAGGAGCAGCAGATAACAGGGCCGTCAGGGCCAGGATGGAGTTGTGAGCAGACATGAGTTTCCCTACCAATCGTTATTAATCCCGTGTTCCCGCGCCGCCATTAGCCAGAGCGGGAAAGGGATTATGAAACGGATGGGTCTTGATGGCAAACCAGATAGGGGCTAGGCCATCACACCTCAGGACAAATCAAACCACAGCAGTTCGGCGGGCTCATCCCCTGGCACATCCAGGGTCAGCTCCGACTCGTTCCAAAGCGCCAAACCGTCACCGGCCGCCAGAGGCTGACCATCCACCGACACCACACCGCGAACCCCTTGCAGCCAGACCCGGCGCCCTTCGGGCAGCGCTATGGTTTGCGAAGCCGAACCCGGCGCCCGTTGCCAACGCCACAGCCGCATATCCTGATAGATCTGGAGCGAACCCTCGGCGGCATCGGGCGAGAGGATGAGCTGGCGCCCCTCGACCTCGGCAAAGCGCTGCTGGGCATAACGCGGCGTCACCTTGGGTCGGTTCGGTAGGATCCAGATCTGATAGAGGTGCAGCTCCACATCCGGGTTCGGGTTGAACTCGGAGTGGGTGATGCCGGTGCCGGCACTCATGATCTGGAACTCGCCGGCAGGAACCGTGGTCACATTGCCCATGCTGTCCTGGTGCGCCACGGCCCCGGCGAGCACATAGGTAAGGATCTCCATCTCCTTATGGGGGTGCGTCGGGAAACCGGCGCCACCGGCAATGCGATCCTCGTTAATGACTCGCAGAGCGGAGAAACCCATGTAGTTAGGGTCATAGTAATCGGCAAAGGAAAAGCTGTGGAAAGAGTCGAGCCAACCGTGATTGGCGTGACCGCGCTCGGCGGCAGGACGAAAATGGCGCATAACACCTCCTCATAGGCAATATGGTTAGCATAAACGGATTAAATCGAATTAATATCGCAAAAAGTGGTGCAGACCATTCTATTAATTCGAACAAAAGATTTCCGCAAGCGCAGTGATCTAACGACAGCGTCACGGCGTATCTGTTAGCTCATAGCTAAGGAGTGCGCCCTTGTCTGCCAACCCTGACTTGCCACGTTTCACCCAACGCTGGGCGACTGAATTGCCGGGCACCTACACTCAGCTTGCCCCCTCACCGCTGAAACAGGCGCGCCTGCTCTACTGGAATCGGCCCTTGGCTGCCGAGCTGGATCTGGATGAGGCACTGTTTTGCTCACCCCTAGCCGACCCCCTATGGAGTGGTCAGCAGCTGCTGCCAGGCATGCGGCCTCTGGCTCAGGTCTACAGCGGTCATCAGTTTGGCATCTGGGCCGGACAACTGGGCGACGGTCGCGGCCTGCTGCTGGGTGAGCAACGACTGAGCAATGGCCAGAGCGTGGAGTGGCACTTGAAAGGGGCCGGAATCACCCCCTACTCACGAATGGGGGATGGTCGTGCCGTACTGCGATCTTCGATTCGGGAATTCCTCGCCAGCGAGGCGCTGCACTATCTGGGGGTGCCCACCACCCGCGCCCTGACCCTGGTCACCAGCCAAGAGCCCATCTACCGAGAAGAGGTGGAGCCGGGCGCCATGCTGCTACGAGTCGCCCCAAGCCACCTGCGCTTTGGCCACTTCGAGCACTTCTTTGCCAGCGGACAACCCGACCAGCTCAAGGCGTTAGCCGACTTCGCCATCCGCCACCACTGGCCCGAGTTGCTGAATATGCCTAATGACGCCAAGCGCTATCAGGCTTGGCTGACGGATATAGTCCAGCGCACCGCCCGGCTCATGGCCCAGTGGCAGAGCCTGGGCTTTGCCCATGGGGTGATGAACACCGACAACATGAGCCTGCTGGGTCTCACCTTCGACTACGGTCCCTACGGCTTCATGGAGAGCTATGACCCGGACTATGTCTGCAACCACTCTGACCATCAGGGACGTTACCGCTTTACCAATCAACCGGCCGTGGCCCTGTGGAACCTCAACCGCCTCGCCCAGGCCCTGACCCCCTTGCTCCAGCATGAGGCGCTTGCCTCGGCCCTGGCCCATTTTGAACCCACCCTGATGGTCAGCTATTCCCGCCTGATGCGCGCCAAACTCGGATTAGCATCGGCCGATAGCGGCGATGATCGCTTGCTGCAAGATCTGTTGACCCTGATGGCCAACGAGGGGCTGGACTTCACCCGCACCTTCCGGCTCTTGGCTGACATCCGCCAGAGCACGCCGGAGGCTAGGCTCAGAGATGAGGTGGTTCATCGAGCAGCGCTGGATGAGTGGCTCGGCCGCTACCGGCAGCGGCTGGCACAAGAGGGGCGCACGGACGAGGAGCGGAAGCAGGCCATGGATGGGGTCAATCCCAAGTATGTGCTGCGCAATTACCTGGCCCAACTAGCCATAGCGGCAGCCGAACAGAATGACACCTCACTCCTGGCCCGCCTGCATGCCTGCCTGCAACACCCCTTTGCCGAACAGCCCGAGTATGACGATCTCGCCACCCTGCCACCCGAATGGGGAAAGCAGTTGGCGATATCGTGTTCCAGCTAGCAGGGGCTGACTCTGGGCTTAGTGCCGCGCTCGTTGACGCATAAACTCGGCCAGTTGCAGATCTTCATCCAGAATATGCTGCAACGCCCAACTGCGCAGGGAGCTGGGAATGGTCTCACTCAAACGGACATTGCTGCTCTGGCACTGCTCCATCAAGGCCTCACCATTGCGCAAGATCTCCTGATGCTCCTTGCGATGAGCCTCCAGCCCAGGGAAGCCCTGCTCCATCATCAGCTGCTCTTCGCAACGAAAGTGTTCTTGCGTCGACAACCGCACCTGTTCCGCCAGGCGAAACAGTTCCACCTCACTGCACCCCATGATGGCGGCTTGTTCCAGTTCGTTGATCTGCTCAAATAGGGCTTGATGTTGATGATCGATGACAGGATGACCGGTTAAAAACTGCTCGCTCCATTCAATGAGACTCATGCATGATCCTTACTAAAATCAATAATAAACCGCTAATGCTATCGACTGATTTTAACCGAAAAACAAGTTAGGTTCTTTCGAATCCATCACTCTTCTGACATGCCACATTGCATGATCCCGTCATCAATCCATGTTTTAATAACCCCATTCCCCTGGCACAGAGAACACTATGGAACAGAACCAACTGCTGAGCGTCGACGAACTACTGGATCACGCCTATGAGATCTTTCTGGAATTGGCCGCAGACAACCTGAGCGCCGAACAGATAGAGTGCTTCAACCATGAGTTTGAGGAACGTGGCGCCCTGGGCGATACCAGCCCGGAAGAGGATTGGCAGGAGTATGTCGACTTCGAGGTGGATCCTGCGCGGCATGTGGAGATCTGCGTCGGCCTGCTCAATGACGAGGAGGAGTTTGACCGCCTATTCGCCCGCATGCTGCTCTGCCGTGATCCAGACGAGCGTCAGTGCCAGATCCAGTGGCAAGAGCGTTAATAGCAACCCAACTACCCTCCCCGTGCCTACGCTAAGGCACGGGTAATTCCCCCGAATTACCTCATCTACGACCACAGTCCACGGCTCTCGACTTGCGCTCACCCGACCGCCGAGTATGCTGAACGCGAGAGTGACTGATAGGACGGCACCATGTACCAAGTTGTATTTGTTGAAGATGACCCCGAGCTCGCTCAGCTGATCGCCGACTTTCTCGCCCGCCACGACATGCAGCTTCATATCGAGCCGCGAGGCGATACCGCCCAAGCCTGCATTGCCGCGCGGCAACCGGATCTGGTGCTGCTGGATATCATGTTGCCGGGGCTGGATGGCCTTAGCCTCTGCCGGGAACTGCGACCCCACTTTACCGGCCCCATCATAATGCTGACGGCTCTGGATAGTGACATGAACCAGATACTGGGGCTGGAGCTCGGGGCCAATGACTACATACTGAAAACCACCCCCCCTTCGGTACTGCTGGCACGCCTGCGCGCCCAATTGCGACAATCGCAGAAGCAAAAGCCGGTGGACGTTTCGATGCTCGGCAAACCGCAGCAGCGCAGTCAGCGGGAATTGCAATTTGGCAAACTCCTCATCGATCCCCAGAGCCGGGATGTCCGTTTGGACGGGGAGCCCATCGCCCTATCCACCGCCGACTTCGATCTGTTGTGGGAATTAGCCTGCCATGCGGGCCAGATCATGAGTCGCGAACACCTATTCAAGTTGCTGCGCGGGGTCGAGTACGATGGACTGGATCGCAGTGTGGATGTGGCCATCTCACGCCTGCGCCGCAAGTTGGGCGATCATCCCAACGAGCCACTGCGTATCAAGACGGTGCGCCAGAAGGGCTACCTCTTCATTCCCCACACCTGGGACTAGCCACCACCACGAGGCAATCATGCGTAAACTCTTCATCCAGTTCTACTTACTGCTGATGGCCTGCTTTTTGGTGATGGCTCTGCTGGTGGGCGGTCTCTATAGCCTGACCGCCGAACGCGCCATGGAAAAATCGCTAGACGATCTGATGCAGGGCGCCCTCTCCATGCTGCGTACCGAACTCAGGCACACGCCACCCGCACAGTGGCAACAGACGCTGGCCCAGAGCGATACCCCCCTCTCCTTCGATGTGGCGATCCAGTCCCTGGAAGAAGCCAGTGCCAGTGTCGAACCCAAGGCCCGTCCGGCGCTGCTGGAGGGTGACATCATAATGCTGGATGAACAGGATCGCTTCCTGCAGCGGGTGCCGGAGAGTGACTATGTCATGGTGGTGGGCCCTATCCCCTACCTCTCCTTTATGCGGGAGATCCATCTGCTGGATTACCTGCTGTTGGCGCTGCTGGGGCTCTCCCTGGCCCTGCCCGTGTTCCTCTGGATGCGCCCGCACTGGCGGGATCTGTTACGACTGGAGCAGGCGGCCGAACAGCTGGGGCAGGGCGACCTTTCTGCGCGCAGTCAGCTAGCCTCAGACTCCAGCCTGCACCGCCTGGGCGCCGCCTTCGACAAGATGGCCAGCAACCTGCAAACCCTGATTTCCGCCAAACAACGCCTGGCCGATGGCATAGCCCATGAGCTGCGGACCCCGCTCGTACGCTTGCGCTATCGCCTGGCCTTAGTCGAGAACCTGGATGATGCAACCCAGGCCGGGATAGGCCGAGATATCAGCGCCCTGGAGTCGCTGATCGATGAGATGCTGATCTACGCGCGCCTGGAACGCCCCGAACCCCAGCTGCAGTGGGTGGAAGAGGAAGCCGCTAGCCTGCTACATAAGCGGCTTGAGGATTGGCGCCCCCTAGCTGGCGACAAGCAACTCAGCGTGCGTCTGCCCGACATGCCCGTACTCTGGCAGTGTGATCACACCTTGATGCTACGGGCCATCGACAACTTGATCGGCAATGCCCTGCGTCATGCCACGAGTCAGGTCGAACTCAGCCTGCACGTCACCCAGCAAGAGTGGAGTATCACAGTCGATGATGATGGCCCCGGCATCAGCCCCGCCGAGCGCCAACTGGTCTTTGAACCCTTTGTCCGCCTGGATAACAGCCGTGATCGGCAAACCGGCGGTTATGGCCTGGGGCTGGCCATAGTGCAGAGCATAGTGCTGGCCCATCAGGGGGAGATCACCATAACTGAGAGCCCATGGGGAGGTGCCCGTTTTCGCCTCTGCTGGCCGCGACATGCCTGAACTCCTGCGCACCACGGATTAGTACATTCGGTTACAAACGGACACCAGAGACCCACGGACACCGAAGCAGGGAATCACTACTCTTGCTATCAAGGCGCTGGAGCAGATTCCGCTGCCCTCGCAGTGTCAACTTCCATCTGGAGATCTCTACATGAAAAAGTTACTCACCCTGGCCATCGCCACCGTGTTTGGTTTGTCCTCCGCCATGAGCATGGCCACCACCCAAACCACAGCGGCGGCAGCCCCTGCGGCCAAAACCGCCCCAGCCGCCCAAGTGGTCAAGGCGCCAACCACTAACGCCACCCAGCACAAGACCAAAAAGCACCAGCCAGCCGCTCAGAAAACCCAGGCAGCCAAGAAAGCCAAGCACCACAAGAAGGCCACTGCCAAGCCAGTAGCGCAAAAGACCCAGGCTGCCAAGAAGGCCAAGCACCACAAGAAGGCAGCCACCAAACCCGTAGCGCAGAAGACCCAGGCTGCCAAAAAGGCCAAGCATCACAAGAAGGCCGCTGCCAAACCCGTAGCGCAGAAGACCCAGGCTGCCAAGAAGGCCAAGCACCACAAGAAAGCGGCTGCCAAGCCCGTAGCGCAGAAGACCCAGGCTGCCAAGAAGGCCAAGCACCACAAGAAGGCCGCTGCCAAGCCCGTAGCGCAAAAGACCCAGGCTGCCAAGAAGGCCAAGCATCACAAGAAGGCTGCCAAGCACGTTAAGGCCAAGCCAGCGGCCTAAGCACCTAAGTTCATTGCACTTCCCATCCCGTAAGCGTTAGACGCAAATATTGAGGGGCCTAGCTCCTCTTTTTTTATTGGGGTATTTTACCCTTGAGACGGTTCTCATCTTTGGAGGTCATGTTGCTACGTCACCTGCTGCTCGCCACCCTGCTGTTCTCCCCTCCTCTGTTGTTTGCCGCCTCACACACCCAGCAAACCCTCTTCTTTGGTCATGATGATCGCATTCGAGTCGCCAGCAACCAGAGCCCCTGGAGTGCCATAGGTCAGGTTGAGACCGCAGATGAATCCCTCTGTTCCGGCATACTGATCGCCCCCCAGTGGTTTTTGACCGCCGGCCACTGCTTCTTTACCCCCCGAGGCCAGCAACAGGCAGCCCGCCACCTCCATCTGGCTGGCGCCCCAGAAACAGATCAGGAAATAGATAAGGTGTGGCTAGCCGCCGAACTGAAGCAACATCTGACCCCAGCGGGCGATGCGTTTATCATCACCCCCCAAGGCGGACGCTACGATGTGGCGCTGTTGCATCTGCGTCAGCCCGTCACCCAGATCCCGTCAATTCCGCTCTGGGAGGGCGACCAGGCCGCCCTACAGCAAAGTCTGATGGCCGCGGCGCATCACATCACGCAGGCTGGCTACCCCAGCGATCAACTGGAGACCCTGCTCAGCCACCCTGACTGCCGGGTTATGGCCCTGAATCGCCAGGGCATGCTTGAACATCAATGTGACACCCTGCCCGGAGATAGTGGCTCACCTCTGTTGCTGCGCACGGCTGACGGCTGGCGGGTGGCGGGAATTCAAAGCTCGGCCCCAGATGCGGAAAATCGGCAGCAGGCTGATAACCTGGCACTGGCCATACCCACAGTTATCAAGCGGCTGCACCACTGGATGAGTCATCCCTGAGACTAAGCGCCAGATCATGCTCTGGCGCTTGGCGCTTTACCCCTGAGTGTCCATACTCAAAGTAATTAGCCACCACATGGAATCTGCCCATGAAAAGCTTAATGGAGTGGAATAGTCTGCTCGCCACCGATCATGGGGAGATCGATGGTGAACATCAGGCCATGATCGACCTGTTGAACCAGTTGCATACCGCCATCTTGGCCGAGAATCCGACTCGGGTTTCCAATCTGCTGGAGCAATTTAGCTGTGTCGCCATGCAGCACTTTGCCACCGAAGAGCGGCTGATGAGCGAAGTCTCCTACCCTCACCTTGAGCGCCATAAGGCCCAGCATGATGAATTCGCCGAGCGGGCCCAGAACCTGCACGAGGAGATATTGCTCGGGCGCCTGGTTCTCAATGCGCAACTGACTGAGGCTATCCGCGAGTGGATGCTGGATCATTTCCAAGGCGAGGATCGAGAGTTGGGGCAGTACCTATTCCAGCAGCGGCTCTAACCTCGCGCTCGGGCCGGAAGCGGAAACAGCGATGCCAGGCACAGGCCTGGCATCGTCATTAACAACCGAAGGGATCTTACTCGGCGCTACGCAGTTTCTCGTGCACGGCGCGCATGCCATCCCGCAGCTCATCTTTGCTGATCACCCCATCACCGTTCTTGTCCAGCGTGGCAAAATCGGGGGTAGCGGCTTCAATCTTGGCTTGACGCTCCTTACGCAGCTCCAGCAGCTTGGCATACTCAGCTTTATCCAGATTGCCATCTTTGTTGGCATCCGCCTTGGCATACAAGCTATCGCCATGGCGCGGCATCTTGTTGTTATGCATCATCTTATGCGGCATGCCAGCCCGCATCTCTTCCTGGCTGACGCTACCATCGCCATCCTTATCCAGGGTCTTGAAGTCCGGGCGCTGGGCCTGCAGCTGTTGCATGCGCTCGTCACGCAGCAGCTCCAGTTTGGCAAATTCAGCGGCATCCAGCTTGCCATCTTTGTTGGCATCTGCCTGTTGGAACAGCTTAGGAGCCTTGGTGGGGGTGGGCGCCTGGGCATCAGCCGCTGCCGCCATGCCAGCCGTAGAAACCAGCAGAGTAAAGATCAGGGTATTACGTACAGTGGTGTTCATGGTTGCTCTCCTCACTTGGTATGAGCCAATCCTAGTCCAGGCTTGTCGCAGAAGTTTGTCTTCCTACCCTTAATTTGTGACAAATCATGGCAAACTCACGCCCCAGGCGCCTTATCCAAGCTCGGCAGCAGGTGACGCAGGATCAGATGCGCCAGCTGCGAATAGTCATCTTCGAAGTGGTGCCCACCCGTCAGCCCCAAGGAGGTGACATTCTGTTGCTGCAGACGAGGGCAGAGCAGATCAGGATCATCATCCTCCAGCCCATAGAAGCAGAGCAGGGGAATATCCTGGATCCTCTTGATCTCCGGCTCGGTTGCATATTGCCCCAACTGGCTGGTACTGAGCATCTCCGACACATGAATTTCAAAATCAGAGGAGGTCGAGGGCGAGAGCATGACCGCCCCCATAACGTGCTGCCGATAGGCTGGCGGCAAGCGATTGAGCACAAAGGGTACAATCTCGGCGCCAAACGAAAAACCGATGAGCAACACCTGACGCTTCTGCCAGCGCGGGCCATAGCGATCCAGGATCCGCACCAGATCATCGGTCACCTGCTGCGGTGTTTTTTTCGTCCAGTAGTAGGTCAATGAGTTCCAGCCCACCACGGGCAAGCCGCGGAGTTGCAGCTGTTTGCTAACCCCTTTGTCCAGCTGTGCCCACCCACCGTCGCCACTGAGGAAGATCACCAAGGGAGCATCCGCCTGGTTCACCTTGGTGGGCAGCAGCGTCAATCCCAGGCTGGAGAGGGGATCTTGCGGTGCCGCCGCATAGGCTGGCACTAGCCAGCAGAGCATCAGGATCCAGAATAAACGCACAACGCCTCCCTCTTTATGCACAGCACTCACCATGCCGCTTCTATTTATGGACCACGCCTAGCGCCCCGCGGCTGATAAGGCTGACCAGATTGGTCAGAACCAGCGGTAGAGTCATACCTCCCGGGCAGAGCAAATAGCGTGGTTGCCAATCAGGGTGGTACTTATCTTTATAACGGTGCAACCCCTGGAAATTGTAGAAGCGCCCACCGCTGGCATAGAGACGTGAGGCCATCTTATTCCAAAAGGGCGCCAGCGGGTGAGCAGCAAACCCCGCCATGGGCGCCATCCCCAGATTAAAGCGGGCATAGCCCTGAGTCTGTCCCCACAACATCAACTCGGTAAAGAGGAAATCCATCACGACGCCATTGGCTAACGCCGGGTGATAACGCATCAGATCGACGGAGAGCTCCTGACGGCACTCACTGCTCCAGAGATTGGCAAATCCGGCTAACTGGCCCTGACTGCAAACCAGAGCGACCGGCCCCCGACACAGATAGCGCTCCTGGAAGTAGCCGACGGAGAAACCCTTCTCCCGCCCCTGTTTGGCCGCCAGCCAGCTATCGGAGATCTCTCGCAGCTCAGGCAACAGCTCAACCACCTGATCCGCCGGCAACACGCTGAAGCTGAGTCCTTCACGCACGGCTTTGGAATGGCTCTGCCGCAAGGTGCGCAACGTGCTACCCATCAGGCTAAAGCTAGCCAGATCGACTATGGCCTCCTCCCCCAAGCGGAACGGCGTCAGCCCCAACTCCAAATAGGTGGGTAAACGCTCGGGTTTCACCTGATAGAAGACAGGCCAACCATCATAGAGGTCGCAAAGCTCGCGGAATTGCCACAGCAACTCATCGAAGCGGGAAACCTCGCCGACCGGATCCCCCATCACCACCCAGCTACGGCCGGCGATGGCATACATGATGAAAGCCTCGCCGCTGTCATGAAACAGCAGGAACTTATCGCCCAGCAGGGCCAAATGACCATGGGAGTCGGGAGCCTGCTGGATGAGCGTCTGCGCCTGAGCTAACTGCGCCTCATCGGGTAGTGCCGGGCGCTGGCGGCTGCCATTGAGCAGATAAGCCACGCCAGCGGCAGCCGTCACCCCTATGACCGAGCCCAAGGCCCGCAAGGCCCGGGAGACATCGCCCTCAGGCGAAAAATCCAGCCATAATTGATGGCTGTAATCCACCTGACGGAAGGAGAAGAGTAACAGCCAGCCGCCGCCCAACAGGACCGCCAGAAAGGCCACACACCACCCCACGGAGAAGGGCGCATTGATGAGAGAACCACGGCGGTAGAAGAGGGAGCGACAGGGCCAGAAGAGCACAAACAACACGCTGAGCAGGGAGGCCTCTTCCCAATCCAACCCCTTGAGCAGGGAGAAGAGAATGCCACACAGCAGCAGCAGCTGCGTCACCCGGAACGCCGAGTCATACCGACGATAGAGACTGCGGGCCAGCAGCAGCAACAATACCCCACTGATACTGCCCATCAGGTGGGAGAGTTCCAACAGCGAAAGAGGCAACACCTCGTGTAGCCAGTTCAGCCGGCTTTCGATCCCCGGCGTAAAACCTGAAAAGAGCAGCAGGGTTCCGGCCGCAAAGGTGCCTAAACTGATCAGTGACGGCAAGAGCTGCTGCACGCCACTCAACAGGGATTGCACCGCCTGCCATCGCTTGTTATGCAGGAAACACTCCATGCCAGCAAACAGTCCCAGCGCCGAGAAGAAGGGCACCACATAGTAGAATACGCGGTAGAGGATCAGGGCACCGAGGATCTGAGAAGGGGGCAACTGGGGAGCCAACAACAGGGTCACCACGGACTCAAAGACCCCAATGCCACCGGGCACATGAGCCATCACCCCCAGCAGATTGGCCACCACAAACACCCCCAGCACATGGCCATAACTCAGGCTATCGCTGGCAGGCAGCAACACATAGAAGACAGCCGCTGCGGCCATCCAATCGGCAATCGCCACCGCCATCTGAGCCACGGTATCGCGAAACCTAGGGATGGGCAGGCTGTAACCCCGAAAATGGAGCGGGCTCTGCCGCAGCAAAGGGAGCAGCAGATAGCTCAAGGCCAGACCCGTCGCAAGGTAACCCACAGAGTGCAGCAGGGGACGCAGCCAGAAGGGCAACGCCAGGGTCACGGGGAGATCCTTGAGCAAGGGCCCCAGAGCGATACCGCCCACCAAAAACAGCCCCAGGAAGAAGGTGACGGAACAGAAGAAGACCACGCGAGTGACCTGGCCGGTACTGAGTCCCAAGGCGGTATAGAAGCGATAGCGAACCGAGGTGCCGGTCAACAGGGCAAAACCCAAGGTGTTGGAGAAGGTATAGGCAATGAAGGAGGTGAGCGCCACCTTGCCATAGGGGAGATCGGCCCCTACCTGTTTGACCGCCAGATAGTCATAGAGGGTCAGTAACAGGTAACTACCCAGGGTAAACAAGCCGGCCAACACCAGACGCGAGGTAGGGTATTGTGCCACCTCGGCCATCACATCATGCCAGTGATATTGATGATCGATGTGGTATAGCACCACCAGCGCCAGCACAAATAGCAACAGGCTGATGCTGATCCCCAGCCAAACACGCCACCGCCCCATCCTTACACTCCCGTTTACAGTCAGAAAAGAGCAACGGCAGGCATGATGAAGCAGGGGAGAGGGCCAGACAAGCCCTCAATCCAAAGAATTAAAGGGCTAAAAATCAGGGGCGTATTTCGATGGGCGTTCCCGGGTCTACCATCTGCCACAGCTCATCCATCTCGTGGTTCAGCAGGGCAATGCAACCATTGGTCCAGTTGGAGTTTTGTACCGCGGGTTCATCTTCCGGCAGGCGGTTGGGCTGACCGTGGATCATCACCATGCTGCCTGGATCCTCTACTCCGTACTCCCGAGCCCGCCGCAGATCATTCAAGTTGGGGTAGGAGATGTGGATCGCCTTGTAATAACCCGAGCTGTCTTTCTTGTAATCCAGCAGATAACGCCCTTCCGGGGTTTTCAGATCGCCCTTGCGCAGCTTGGCGCCCTTGGGATTCTGCCCCAGTGCAATCCAGAAGCGTTTGATGGGTTTGCCATCTTTGAGTAGCTCCAAGCTATATTGTGATTTCTTGACCACGACCAAATCAGCCTTGGGCAGTGAGGCGTGAGCCGCGGAAAGCCCAAAACACAAGAATAAGGCCACCCACCACGCAACATGACTCTTCATAATTCCCTCTATCTAACCACAGTTATTCACGCCTTGGCGCGAGCCAAAATGACGACCACTCCCTGGTGGACTCTGGCATTGGCGGTCACATCTTATGGATTTCTGCCCAGCACACAACTGCTGTCATGCCGGTTCCGCCGTTATTTTTTTACATCGGCCTCATATTACGCCGGCTCATGCTGTCGAGCCAGCCGATAGGCCTCATCTGCATGCAACAACAAGAGCCCCACCAGCTCGGGATCCAGTTTGCCTCGGGCCACCATCTGGGTCAGCACCTCGCGGGCCGCCGCCAAGGCCAGGGGCGGCCGATAGGGCCGATTCTGTACCAGGGCCTGAAACACATCGGCCACGGCTATGATCCGGGCGGCTATGGGGATCTCCTCCCCCTTCACCCGCCTGGGATAGCCCAAACCATCCAGGGTCTCATGGTGCATGGCGGCAATATGGGCTATCTCACCAAAACCGCCGATACGGTTGAGGATCTGCTCAGTATCGAAGCTGTGATGATTCATCACCCTGCGCTCATGCTCATCGAATGGCCCCTGCTTATCCAAGATGGAATCTGCCACCCTGAGTTTGCCCAAGTCATGGAGCAGGGCGGCCAGCACCACACACTCCTGCTCGGCCTGGCTCAGCCTGGCCACCTGGGCCAATAGCTGGGCCACGCCCTTGACACCCAGGGAGTGACGATAGGTAAAGCGACTCTTGCCATCCACTATGCTGGCAAACATCAGCGCCAGCTCCAGCAAGGCGGGATACGCTATGGGTTGTGATTCGGCATGACGCAGCCAGTCGACAAAGAAGCCATCGAGCGCCTCCGCCCCAAGGGAAAACCAGAAACCGTCATTGTCTGAGGCTTGTAGGAAGAGCTGGCACAACTCGGGGGCAAACTGGGTACCGGCATGGTCGGTGATCACCCGCCGCCACCGCTCAGGCTCATAGCCGTCGCCGCTCTGGGTGCGCAGGGCATCCACTCTATCCACCAGAAACAGGAGATTGGCCTGCCTCATCACACTCTCGGCTAACCCCAGAGTGTGTAATAGAGCCCAATGGGTGTGGTGATAGCGGATAGGCAGCGCCAAGTGCGCCAACAGCCCCGTCTGTTGCAGCAACTCGCTGCCGTGTCGGGCGTGGTGTTCCGAATCAGCCCACTCCCACTCCTCCACCAAGTGGCGATGCACCTGAGTGCTGGAGACCCCACAATCATGGAGCAGGCCGAGCAGGATCAGTTGATCTTGCTCCGCCTGCGACCAGCCCGCCACCCGTGCGCACTCGGCTGCCATGCGGGCCACCCGTTTACCATGGCTCACATCATCTATGCCCACATAATCCAGGGCCGAGGCCAGCGCCAGGATCACCTCATGCAGAACGATAGCGTAGCTCACCGCTATTCCCTTATTTAGCCCGCCATGATCCAACTATAGGCCAGAACTGAGCAAAAATGCGGCTCGCGCGGAGGGAAACGAAGTGAAATCCACAGGAAAATGAAGAGAAATTGGCTGGAAAAAAAGTAGGAGACAGCGGCGATAACCTGACGCTATCGCCGCAGCAAATTATCCCTTACGCCAGGGCAGCCAGGGCAGCCAGGGCGGCCGCATAGTCGGGCTCATGGGTGATCTCGGAGACCAGTTCGCTGTGCAGTACGCGATCATTTTCATCGAGCACCACCACGGCCCGAGCCGCCAAGCCGGCCAGTGGACCCGAGACTATGGCCACGCCGTAATTTTCTAAAAACTCGCGACCGCGCAGGGTGGAGAGGGTCACCACCTTATCCAGCCCCTCGGCCCCACAAAAACGGGCCTGAGCAAAGGGCAGATCGGCCGAGATGCAGAGCACAGCGCAATTTTCCAGCTTGCTGGCCTCAACATTGAAGGTGCGCACCGAGGTGGCGCAAACAGCGGTATCCACGCTGGGGAAGATGTTGAGCACCTTGCGCTGCCCGGCAAAATCCTCTAGCGCCACGTCGGCCAGATCCTTGGCCACCAGACTAAAGGGTTGGGCCATTTCGCCCACGGCAGGGAACAGGCCAGCGACGTCGACAGGGTTGCCAGCCAGGGTAACTTGACTCATTTTGAACTCCTCGAGCAGAAAAAAGGGAAGGGGAGTATCAATTGTTAATACTCTGTTGCCAGTATAGGCCCAAACTAGCCAAAACATTGACCGGGAGTTTGTAGGGTTATGGGCTTGCCTTCCCGGCGCCAGTCGGCAAGCATGGGGGGAACCCCCTCTGGAGTAGCGTCACCATGCTGAACTCATTTTCCTGGCACACGGGAGAGACGATTCCCCTGCCTCCTGGCAAGCTGGTCTGTGTCGGCCGCAATTATGTGGCGCACGCCGACGAACTGGGCAACGCGGTACCCGATGAACCCCTGCTCTTTATCAAACCCAATACCGCTCTGACCCCCTTAAGCCCAAGTTTTACCATACCGACCCATAGTGGCGTGGTGCATCATGAAACCGAGCTGGCCCTGCTGATAGGCCACCCCCTGCGCCGAGCCACCATAGCCGAGGCACGAGAGGCGCTGTTGGGCATAGGCCTGGCCCTGGATCTCACCCTGCGGGATCGGCAGAACGAACTCAAGAGCCTGAGCCACCCCTGGGAGAAGGCCAAAGCCTTCGACGACAGCGCGCCGCTCTCCCCCTTCTGGCCTATCAGCGAATTTGCCGATCTGCAAGCCATCCGCTTCACCCTGGATCGCAACGGCGAGCGGCGCCAGAGCGGCGACTCCGGTCAAATGATCTGGGATATGCTGAGCCTGACCGCCTATATCTCCCAGCACTTCACCCTGTTACCCGGTGATCTCATTCTCACCGGCACACCGGCCGGGGTGGGCCCTCTGGCACCAGGCGATACCCTGCAACTGCAACTGGCCGACTATGCCCCGCTGCTCAGCCGGGTCAGAGCCGAAGCCACTCGCGAGCAACCAGAAGGATCGCTGTGATGCGCCCACTGCTCTGCTTCGGCGACTCCAACACCTGGGGCTTCAACCCGGAAAATCGCGAGCGCTACCCCTACCCTCTGCGCTGGACCAGCCAGTTGGCCAACCACTTGGGCGCCGACTTTTCGCTGCTGGTCGAAGGGCTCAATGGCCGCACCACCTGCTTTGATGATCCCATAGAAGGCAAGATCAAGAATGGCCTGCGCTATCTGGAGATGGTGCAGCAGAGCCACAAACCCTTGGCCGGCGTGATCCTGATGCTGGGCACCAACGATCTGAAGGCGCGCTTCAATCAGAGCGCCTTCGACATAGCCCAGGGGGTGCAAAAATTGGTCGAGCTCTGCCAGCAGCCCCAATTTGGCTCGGGTCTCGCCCCCGAGGTACTGCTGGTGGCCCCCGCCCCCATACTGGATATCGAGGCCACCCGCGAGAAGCTGGCGGGCGGCGTGGCCAAGGGGCAGCAACTGGCGCACTACTATCGTCAGGTGGCCGAGACAACGGGTTGTCGCTTTCTCGATGCGGGGCAACATGTGAGTGCCGACCCCAGAGATGGCGTCCACCTCTCCATCGAGAGTCACCACACCCTGGCCCGGGTACTGGCAGAGTACCTCAGGCGCGAGATCTGGCCCTAAAGGTGCTGACCTGCATAAAAGAAACCCCCGCTGTTATGGCGGGGGCGTCTATTCAACCAGGGATAAAAAAAATCAACTCACCTGGGCCAGGTTGCCCTTCTCCTCCAGCCACTCCCGGCGATCCGGGGCGCGCTTCTTGGCCAGGAGCATGTCCATCAGTTGCATGGTGTCATCCCCCTCTTCCAGCGTGAGCTGCACCAGCCGACGGGTATTGGGATCCATGGTGGTTTCGCGCAGCTGCTTGGGGTTCATCTCACCCAACCCTTTGAAACGGGTCACCTGGGGGGTGCCGCGCTTCTTCTCGGCTTTGAGACGCTCCATCACCCCCTCCTTCTCGCTCTCATCCAGGGCGTAGTAGACCTCCTTGCCCAGGTCGATACGATACAGAGGCGGCATGGCCACATAGACGTGCCCCTGCAGCACCAGAGTACGGAAATGTTTGACGAACAGGGCACAGAGCAGGGTGGCGATATGCAGACCGTCTGAATCCGCATCAGCCAGAATACACACCTTGCCATAACGCAACTCGGAGAGATCCTCCGAGTCCGGATCCAGGCCGATGGCGATGGAGATGTTGTGTACCTCATCTGAAGCCAGTACCTCGGAGGCATCCACCTCCCAGGTATTCAGTATCTTGCCGCGCAGCGGCATGATGGCCTGGAACTCCCGATCCCGCGCCTGTTTGGCACTGCCACCGGCGGAGTCCCCTTCCACCAGAAACAGCTCGCCGCGCATGGGATCCGTACAGGAACAATCGGTGAGTTTGCCGGGCAGAGCCGGCCCCTGGGTTACCTTCTTGCGCACCACAGTCTTGGCCGCGCGCAGACGCTTTTGCGCACTGGTGATGCACATCTCGGCGATCTGGCTACCCAGTTCGATATTGACGTTGAGCCAGAGGCTGAAGGCATCCTTAACCACACCGGAGACAAACGCCACGCATTGCCGGGAGGAGAGCCGCTCCTTGGTCTGACCGGCAAACTGCGGATCCTGGATCTTGACCGACAAGATGTAGGCGCAGCGATCCCAGATATCTTCCGCTGTCAGCTTGATGCCTCGCGGCAACAGGCTGCGCAGTTCGCAGAAGTCGCGCATGGCATCCAGCAAGCCCTGACGCAAGCCATTGACGTGGGTGCCGCCCTGTACGGTCGGGATCAGGTTGACGTAAGACTCGGCCAGGCTCTCGCCCCCCTCGGGTAACCAGCAGAGCGCCCAGTCGATGGCCGACTGGTCGGTGCTGAGACTGCCGGTAAAAGGCTGCTCAGGCAGGCAGATAGACTCTTTGACGGTATCGATCAGGTAATCGCGCAAGCCATCCTGGTAACACCACTCGTGACGCTCACCGCTCTGCTTATCCTCGAAGCTGATGGTGAGACCAGGGCAGAGTACCGCCTTGGCTTTGAGCAGGTGCACCAGACGGGAGACGGAAAACTTGGGGGAGTCGAAATAGCTGACATCTGGCCAGAAGCGCACACGAGTCCCACTGACCCGGCGGCCACAGGTGCCTGTGATGGCCAGCTCGATGGCCTTATCGCCATTGGCAAACGCCATCTCATAGACCTGACCATCACGCTTGACGGTGACCTCGACCCGAGTCGAGAGGGCATTGACCACAGAGATACCCACCCCGTGCAGACCACCGGAGAATTGGTAGTTCTTGCCCGAAAATTTACCCCCGGCGTGCAATTTGCAGAAGATGAGCTCAATGGCGGGCACCCCCTCCTCCGGGTGGATGTCCACCGGCATGCCGCGGCCATCATCGATCACCTCCAGGGATTGATCCTCATGGAGTATCACCTGGATGGAGCGGGCATGGCCCGCCAGCGCTTCGTCCACGCTGTTGTCGATCACCTCCTGCCCCAAATGATTGGGCCGGCTGGTATCCGTATACATGCCGGGACGACGACGAACGGGTTCGAGGCCCTTCAGGACCTCAATGGCATCTGCCTGATAGTTGCTGCTAGTCATGAAGAGGGATTCTGCTGCTTAGAGTTGGAGGAATCTTACAATCTCGGGACAGTAACGCTCAAATCCGTTGAAGGCGTGACAGCCTCCCGCCTCGAGGGTGGTGGGGCAGGCTCGATAGTAGTCCACTGCCTGACGGTAATCGAGAACTTCATCACCCGCTTGCTGCAATAACCACAGCCGCTCAGGCACGCTTGGCGCCTCACTATCCAGCGCGGCCAGTTCGGCCATATGCTGGGGCGCCAACAGATAGCGCACCCCGGTATAGGGGTTGATCTGCTCACCCAGGTAGTGTTGCAACAGATGTTGTGGATGAACCGCCGGGTTGACCAGCACAGCGGGCAAGTGGAACCGTTCGGCCGCACAGGTGGCCCAGAAGCCCCCCAACGAGCTGCCGATGAGACCACAAGGCCCCTGAGCGGTGAGCGTCTCCAGCAGGGAGCAGATCATATGCCAAGCCGCCGTCGGTGTATCCGGCAGGGTGGGCACCCGATACTGGATGTCGGGCCGCGCCACGGCCAGATAGGCACCCAGTTGGCAGGCCTTGGCCGAGGCGGCCGAGGAGTTAAAACCATGCAGATAGACCAGGCTGGATTGCATCAATAACCGCCAGCGGCCCCATCGGGAATGAAGCAACCCGGCGGCAAACGATGAACCTGGGTTTCGATGTGGCCATCGGCATGGAGTTGCAGATAACGCCAGCCCGGCCCCTTACTATCGAGACCAAAGTCGCGGCTCAAGGGTTCAAATTGAATGCAGGTAGAGGGGGATGAGATGAAGCGCACCCCGTTGTGTTCCACATCTGTCTCCTGATGCACATGGCCACAGAGCACCACCCGGACATTATGGTAGTGAGCCAGCAGCCCTAGCAGATCGGGCGCGTTCTTCAGATCATGCTGATCCAGCCAGGTGCTGCCGACCGGGAAGGTATTGTGGTGCAGACAGATGAGAGTGTAGCGATCGGGCTCTGAGCTCAGACAGCGCTCCAGGAAGCTCATCTGATCCGGTTTCAACCAGCCATGAGGCACACTGTAGACCTGGGTATCCAGCAAGAGGATCTGCCAGTTGGGCAATAACAGTTGGCGGGCGTCGCTGATGCCAAAATCGGGCATCACCCGCCGCATCAGGGGGCCGTCGTCGTGATTGCCGGGCAACCAGAAGAGAGGGCGCGCCAGCGGGCGCACCATCTCCACAAAGCGCTGGTAGGAGGCAACGGTGAAGTCTTGGGAGAGATCACCGGTGGCCAGCACCAAATCAAAGGGTTGCTGCTGGGCCTGGATAGCCGCCAGCACGGCACCGAAGCTCTCTGCGGTGCGAATGCCCAGCAGCTGCCCCTCCGCCTGCGCAAACAGGTGGGTGTCGGTGATTTGGAGCAAGCGGATCGGCTCGTCGCCGGCGCTAATGGCAAGGTTGACGGTATCCAAGTAGGCTAGCTTCTCGCTTAATCAGTCCGGTATGAATTCAAACACACCATAGCCTTGAGTCAGACAGAAATGCAGCCACTCCGCCAGGAAATGATTGCACTGCTCCTTCTCATCCCTATGATGCATTTTTGGGTTAGGATAATCATAGCTGGGCCGCAGGCGGGAAATCTGCTGACTGACACACACTTCGGCCATCCGTGCATCATGATACAGACGCACCTGTAAATACGCCCTTAAATAATGTGGTAAA
The DNA here is from genome assembly GCF_055413345.1 of Pseudaeromonas sp. HNCC25DJ180. Taxonomy (NCBI): domain Bacteria; kingdom Pseudomonadati; phylum Pseudomonadota; class Gammaproteobacteria; order Aeromonadales; family Aeromonadaceae; genus Pseudaeromonas; species Pseudaeromonas sp. HNCC25DJ180. Next base: position 66,101 of record NZ_JBVAYF010000010.1, on the reverse strand, counting down.
CTTTCATTATTTTGAGCCACTTCAAGCAAGCTAGTAAAACGGCTCTCCTCCAGCACCCGCAGATGAAACTCCAGGCCATTGGCGGCTGAGAAGGCATAACCCTCTCGTTCGAACGCAGCCAACGGCATCAACTTCATCAAGCTCATGTAGTTGGTTTCGCAAACTCTATGAAAGTTTGCCAGATCCGGCACATGACGCCGACGCTGCAAAACCATGCTCACTCAGCACCCCATTGCGTCTTAATCTGCGCCAGGTGTAGCTGCAACCACTGCAGGGCAATGACGGTAGCCGCATTATCGATACGCCCCTCTTCTACCCAACGATAGGCCTGCTCCCGACTCACCACATGCAGGCGAATATCTTCCCCCTCATGAGCCAGGCCATGCAGCCCGCTCGCCAGTTGGCTATCTACTTCACCGATAAACACATCGATCCGCTCCGTGGTGCCGCCCGGGCTCACCAGATAGCTCAAGGCAAAGTGACTGCGACCCAGGGTCAGACCCGCCTCTTCGATGGACTCCCGCGCAATGACACCACCGGCTTCTTCCCCCGGCTCTATCATGCCAGCCACCATCTCCAGCAACCAGGGGTTGCGCTGACCCTCGATGGCACCGATACGAAACTGCTCCAGCAGGACCACCTCATCGCGCTTGGGATCATAGGGCAACATGGCCGCGGCATGACCCCGCTCGAACAGCTCCCGGGTCAGGGGCGCGCTCCACCCCCCGGCAAACAGTTTGTGCCGCAGGGTATAGCGGTTCATGCGAAAAAAGCCGCGATAGCAGGACTCCTGCTGCAGTATCTCCACATCGGCGGCGGTAAAGTGCTCGTGCTGTGCTAACGGTTGGGTAGGCATTGTAGACTCCAACAGAGCCATAAATTGGCTAGAAAGATGAAAGGGGGGCGTCATGGAGCAAGGCTGGCAGGTTAACCTTAACCCAGCGTCAATGGTAAGAGGTAACCTAGTTTTTTTCATACTAAAGCCGCTATATTAATGTCTTTGCACCTTTTTTTCCTTACACTCATCTGAGTCAGCGTCGTCCACCCATCTTCTCGCGACGCGCATCCCATCGTCAGCCGCCTCCCCAACGGGAACATGGAGAACAACCAGCTATGAACAAACGGATACTATCAGCCCTCATACTGATGAGCCTCAGCGGAGTGAGCCACGCAGAAAACCTGCTCGACATCTACCATCAGGCCCAAGAAAAAAATCCGCAGTTGCTAGAAGCCAAGGCGCAACGCGATGCCGCATTCGAGAAGATCAATGAGACTGATGCCGCGCAACTGCCACAGATCAATTTGGGCGCCGATGCCAACTACCAAAAGACCAATCAGGATGACAAGCAAACCGCAGGCACAGCCGGTGCCACACTGGGGCTGACCCAATCCATCTACCGTCGTAGTAACTGGATCAACAGTGACATCACCTCCAAGGCCGCCACCCAGAGCGATGTAGCCTACAACCTGGAGAAGCAGAACCTGATGGTGAACACCGCCAACGCCTACTTCTCCGTATTGTCAGCCAAAGATACGCTTGAATATGTCAACGCCAACCAGGAGGCCTTGAAGCGCCAGTTGGACGAGACCCAACAACGCTACAACGTGGGCATGACCGCCATTACGGATGTGCATGAAGCCAAGGCAGCCTATGACCTGGCCACCGCCGATGTGATCACGGCGGAAAACAACTTGGCCAATAGCTACGAAGGGCTACGCCAACTGACGGGCACCGACCACAAACAGTTGGAGTTGTTGGATACCCAGCGCTTCAGCCCTGCCGCCATCGGCGAGAGCTCGGATAATTGGATGAAGCAGGCGGAAGAGAACAACCTGCAACTGCATCAACAGCGCATCGCCAAGGATATCGCCAAGCAGCAGATCGACCTTGCACAAACCGGCAATGAACCGACGCTGGATCTGGGCGCCAACCTGGGCAGCAACTACACCAACTACAAGAACGATGGCCCCAGCTACGATGATGGCACCCTGAACTCAGGGAACATAGGCTTCAAGTTCAACCTGCCGCTCTATACCGGTGGCGCCGTAGACTCCCAGGTCAAGCAGTCCCAATTCAATTTTGTCGCCGCCAGCGAAGCCCTGGAGAAGAGTCATCGCAGCGTGCAAGCGGACCTCTACCGCAACTATAACGATGTCAATGCCGCCATTGGCTCGGTACGCGCCTATCAGCAGTCCGTCATCTCCGCCGAGAGTGCCCTGACCGCCACCCGCGCAGGCTATGAGGTGGGTACCCGCACCATAGTCGACCTGCTGGACTCCACCAAAAAACTCTACTCGGCCAAGCAACAGCTCTCTGCCGCCCGTTACAACTACATCCTCAAGACCCTGCAGTTGAAACTGACCGCCGGCACCTTGAAGGAGCAGGATCTGGTTGAAGTGAACCAGGGCCTGAACAAGAGCGGCTCTTAAACACCAGCAGTGACAACAAGGGCGCCTGATGGCGCCCTTGATCTATCTGTCATCCATGCACTTATTTGTCGATCAGCAGTTGTTGGTTGGTCAGCAAGAGCTGCAGTACATCGTTGGCGGTCGAGCTGCTGAGCCCGGTCACGTCCTGATAACTGACCCCCTGCAACACAATCCGGTTGCTGACGCCATCACCCAGGTGCGCCGGATCCGCTATCAAGAGGGTCACGTTATTGCGATCCGCGCCATCCACGCTAACGGCATTGAGCAGGGTTGCCAGAGAGCGGCTGCCATCGCTATCGAGCATGTCGCGCAGATCCAGCACATCACCGCGCACCGCAACCTCCTTCGGGGTAAAGTCGCTGACCGTGTCTAGGGCTGGTTGCGCCGCTGAGGCTAAGTCGGCCGTTTTCCACATGAAGGTATCCGCCCCCACACCGCCACTCAGGTTATCCTCCCCGGCCCCACCGATCAGAAGGTCATCGCCATCGCCGCCGATGAGGATATCATTGCCCAGCCCACCATCCAGGCGATCCGAACCGCCGCTGCCGCTCAGGGTATCGTTTGCCCCCATCCCCTCGATCACATCCCGACCGGCACTGCCGGTAATATTCTCCATACCCGAGGTGCCGACGAAGTGCTCACCGGTGCGAACAGTCCAGTCTGTGCCCACCAGCACCACATCCTGCAATTCGCTCAAGGTTAAGGTGGTATCGGGGGAGAAGAGCGCATATTCGCCAGAGCCCAGCGGCTTGTAGCTAACGTCGGCCTGGCCACTCAGCTTGATCTCCATCTTGAGCCCGGCCTCGAACGCCTGATCCCAGTAGAGCAGCTCCATCACCTGCAGCCCTTCGCTGATCTGCACATTGCTGTAGGTACGCACTGTGGAGTCCTGCACGCTGCTGAACTGCGCCACCGTCTGGGAACCGATGCGCAGGCTGAAACCATCATCGGCCGTGATGCGAAAATCGTAGAGGCCGCCACTCATGAAGATCTTGCCGATACCGCGGATGATGGCATCCGTAGTATCCCCCATACCGCCATGTACCCCACCCGTGGTCACGCCATTGCCCGTGGTAGCCTTCAGGGTCAGGTAGTCGCTATTGGTGCCACTGTTGCGCAGAAAGTCATAGAGGTTACCTTTGGTGACCGTACTGCCCGGGCTGAAGTAGCCACTGAAGGTTTCACCCAGCCCATTCATGTTACCGCTAAAGAGATAGTCAATATCCTTGATGCTGAAGCTGGCATCCGTGGTGGTGGCCTTGGCCGCTGAATCTGTGCCCACCAGGGTGGCACCTTCACGGCCATTGATGATCTTCACCAGATCATTTAGAGACTCCAGATTACCAGTCGGGTAGTTAGAGCTGCTGCTGTAGTCATGATTCTTGCCGACTGTATTGTCGTCGCTGTGCCGGAACCAGCTCAGAACGCTGTCGTTATAACCGTAATATTCGCCACGTAACCCATTGGCCACCAGCACTTGATTGCTGCTGGTCAAGGTATCCAGGGCCACAACCGTCAAGCCCACACTGCCAGTGACCTGACTATTGGCCTGTCCCTGACCATCATTCACCGAGTAGGTGAAGCTCCCCACCGCATCCGTGCCGTTGTAATCCGCAGGCGCCGTATATTTTAGGCCCGTCAAGTCAACGGCTGTCAGCAGTTGGCCATTGCTGACCAGGGCGCCACTGCTTAGCGTGATGCTGCCCAGAGTTGGCAAGGCCGTGACCCGTATGGTCAGGGCGTTGCCATCCACATCATAGGGGGCGCTCAGGCCAAGCGCGGTTCCGCTGCTCCCTTCGTCCACCGTGATGCTGCGGCTAGCGGCAACCGGCGCATCGTTGATGGGGGTGACCGCCAGGGTGACCAAACCACTGACCACACTGTTGGCCTGCCCCTGATTGTCATTCACCGTGTAACCGAAATTGCCGACCGCATCCGTGCCGTTATAGTCGGCGGGGGCCGTGTATTTAAGCCCGGTCAACTGGGCCGCGGTGAGGCTCTGTCCCAAGGCGATGGCGCTGCCATCGGCCAGCGTAATGGCCCCCAGAGTCGGCAGACTGCTGACTGTGATGGTCAGGCTATTGCCATCCGCATCCGTGGGTGCCGCTAACCCTATGCTGGTGCCCACGCTCTCCTCGTTCACCGTCAGACTCTTGCTCTGGGCCTCAGGCGCGTCATTGATCGGGGTTACCGTTAGCGAGACGGTCCCGGTCACCTGGCTGTTGGCCTGGCCCTGACCATCATTGACCGTATAAGTGAAGCTACCCACTGTCGCCGAGCCGTTGTAATCGGCGGGACCATTGTATTTAAGGCCGGTCAGCTCACTGCTGCTCAGGCTCTGACCATTGGTAAGCAGGGTACCATTGGCCAGCGTGACGGCACCCAGACTCGGCAAACCCGAGACTGTGATGGTAAGCGGATTGCCATCCACATCCGTAGGCGCCGCCAGGCCAATATTGGTCCCGACGCTCTCCTCGGCCACCGTCAGGCTCTTGCTCTGGGCCACAGGCGCATCGTTGATGGGCAGCACTATCAGAGAGACACTGCCCGTCACCTGGCTGTTGGCCTGCCCCTGATTGTCATTCACCGTATAGGTGAAACTCCCTACCGAGTCAGTACCGTTATAGTCGGCTGGCGCGCTGTATTTTAGCCCCGTCAGTTGGGTTGAGGTCAGGGTCTGACCCACACTCACCGCCACATCATTAGCCAGGGTCAGCAAGCCCAGAAGCGGCAGTGAAGTCACCTTGATGGTAAGGGGATTACCATCGGCATCCGTGGGAGCCGCGAGGGCCAGGGCCGTGCCTATGCTCTGTTCGTTGACCGTCAGGCTCTTACTCTGGGCCACAGGCGCATCGTTTATGGGCAGCACAGTGAGGCTCACACTGCCTGTTACCTGACTGTTAGCCTGCCCCTGACCATCATTGACCGTGTAGCTGAAACTGCCGACGACATCTGTGCCGTTATAGTCAGCTGGCGCATTGTATTTCAAACCAGTGAGCTGGGCCGAGGTGAGCGTCTGGCCATTGCTGAGCAAGCTGCCATTGCTCAGGGTAATCGCACCCAGGCTCGGCAAGCCAGAGACGGTAATGGTCAGACTATTGCCATCGGCATCGGTTGGCGCGGTGAGCCCCAAGCTGGTACCCACACTCTCCTCATTCACTGTCAGACTGGTGCTGGCGGCCACAGGCGCATCGTTGATGGGCAACACACTCAGAGAGACAGAGCCGGTCACCACACTGTTGGCCTGCCCCTGACCATCGTTGACCGAATAGCTGAAACTGCCCACAGTATCTGTGCCGTTATAGTCGGCCGGCGCATTGTATTTCAAGCCAATGAGCTGGGCCGAGGTGAGCGTCTGGCCATTGCTGAGTAAGCTGCCATTGCTCAGGGTGATAGCGCCCAGGCTTGGCAAGCCAGAGACGGTAATGGTCAGCGGGTTACCGTCGACATCCGTGGGGGCGGTGAGCCCCAGACTGCTGCCCACACTCTCCTCATTTACCGTGAGAGTGCTACTGGCCACCACAGGCGCATCATTGATGGCCAGCACAGTGAGGCTGACTGTGCCGGTCACCTGACTATTGGCCTGCCCCTGACCATCATTCACCGTGTAGCTGAAACTACCCACAGTATCGGTGCCGTTATAGTCAGCCGGCGCATTGTATTTCAAGCCGATGAGCTGGGCCGAGGTGAGCGTCTGGCCATTGCTGAGCAAGCTGCCATTGCTCAGGGTTATAGCGCCCAGGCTCGGCAAGCCAGAGACGGTAATGGTCAGCGGGTTGCCATCGGCATCCGTGGGGGCCGCCAGCCCAAGCGCCGTCCCTACACTCTCCTCGTTTACCATCAGACTCTTGCTCTGGGCTACCGGGGCATCATTGATGGGCAGCACACTCAGAGTGACAGTGCCGATCACCACACTGTTGACCTGACCGGCGCCATCGTCGACCCTGTAGCTGAAACTTCCCACAGCGTCGGTGCCGTTGTAATCCGCGGGGGCGTTGTATTTAAGCCCTTGCAGTTGGCTGTTGCTCAGCGTCTGCCCCAGGCTGACGACTGAACCATCGGCCAAGGTTATGACCCCCAGCACGGGCAGAGTCGAGACAGTGATGATCAAGGGCGCGCTGTCTACATCGGTCGGCGCTGACAAGCCCAATGCCGTACCCGTGCTCGCCTCATTCACCGTCAGGCTCTTGCTCTGGACCACAGGCGCATCGTTGATCGCCGTCACCCCCAAGGTGACGCTGCCCGTTACTATGCTGTTCGGCTGCCCCTGACCATCATTGACCGTGTAGCTGAAGCTACCCACTGTGGCTGTACCGTTGTAATCGCTGGGCGCGTTGTACTTGAGCCCGATGAGATCGCCACTGCTCAGACTCTGGCCATTGGTGACCAGCGCCCCACTGGCCAGCGTCACCTGCCCCAGCGTCGGCAAACCCGCAACCGTAATGGTCAGCGGGTTGCCATCGGCATCCGTGGGGGCCGCCAGCCCAAGCGCCGTCCCTACACTCTCCTCGTTTACCGTCAGACTCTTGCTCTGGGCCACTGGCGCATCATTGATGGGCAGCACACTCAGCGTGACGGTTCCGATCACCACACTATTCACCTGACCGGCGCCATCGTCGACCCTGTAGCTGAAGTTGCCCACCGGGTCGGTGCCGTTGTAATCCGTGGGGGCGTTGTATTTAAGCCCTTGCAGCTGGCTGTTGCTCAGAATCTGCCCCTGGCTGACGGCTGAACCATCGGCCAAGGTGATGGCTCCCAGCACGGGCAGGGTCGAGACAGTGATGGTCAAGGGTGCACTGTCCACATCACTGGGCGCATTCAACCCCAAGCCTGTGCCCACACTCTCCTCGTTCACCGTCAGGCTCTTGCTCTGGGCCACAGGAGCATCGTTGATTGCCAGCACAGTGAGGGTGACCGTGCCTGTCACCTGGCTATTGGCCTGACCGGCGCCATCATTGACCGTATAGCTGAAGCTACCCACAGGCGCGGTGCCGTTATAATCGCTGGGCGCGTTATACTTGAGACCGGTCAGCTCACTGCTAGTCAGCGTCTGGCCATTGGCCAAAGCCGACCCATTGGCCAACGTCACCAGCCCCAGAGTGGGCAAACCCGCAACCGTAATGGTCAGCGGGTTGCCATCGGCATCCGTGGGCGCCGCCAGGCTCAAATTTGTGCCCACACTCTCTTCATTCACCGTCAAACTCTTGCTCTGGGCCACGGGCGCATCATTGATGGGCTGCACATTCAGCGTGACAGTGCCGATCACCACACTGTTGGCCTGGCCAGCGCCATCGTTGACCCGGTAGCTGAAGCTGCCGACAGCGTCGCTGCCGTTGTAATCAGCGGGGGCGTTGTATTTAAGCCCTTGCAGCTGGCTGTTGCTCAGGGCCTGCCCCAGGCTGACGGCTGAACCATCGGCCAAGGTGATAACCCCCAGCACGGGCAGAGTCGCGACTGTGATGGTCAAGGGCGCACTGTCCACATCGGTCGGCGCTGATAAGCCCAATGCCGTGCCCGTGCTCGCCTCGTTCACCGTCAGGCTCTTGCTCTGCACCACAGGGGCGTCGTTGATGGCCAGCACTGTGAGGGTGACAGAGCCCGTCACTTGGCTATTCAGTTGACCCTGACCATCATTCACCGTGTAGCTGAAACTGCCCACCGCATCCGTGCCGTTGTAATCCGCAGGCGCCGTGTATTTAAGGCCGGTTAACTGAGCGGTCGTCAACGACTGGCCATTTGTCAATATCGAACCATTGGCCAGCGTCACCACACCCAGTGTTGGCAAGCCGGAAACGGAAATGGTGAGCGGGTTGCCATCGGCATCGGTCGGCGCCGCTAGTCCAATATCGGTCCCCTGACTCGCCTCGTTGACCGTCAGGCTCTTGCTTTGGGCCACGGGAGCATCATTGATGGCTAATACGGTGAGGCTCACTGTGCCCGTCACCACGCTGTTAGCCTGACCCGCGCCATCGTTGACCGTGTAGCTGAAGCTACCCACAGCGTCCGTGCCGTTGTAATCCGTAGGCGCATTATATTTAAGCCCCAACAACTCGGCCGTGGTGAGGCTCTGCCCATTGAGCAGCGTTGTGCCATTGGAGAGCGTGACCACCCCCAGCGTGGGCAACCCCGTCACCGTAATGGCCAACGGGCTGCTGTCCACATCGGTCGGCGCATTTAGCCCCAGCCCTGTCCCCACGCTCTCCTCATTGACACTCAGCGCATGGCTATCGGCCAGTGGCGCATCGTTGACAGGCGTGACACTCAAGGTCACGGTTCCGGTTACCTGGCTGTTGAGCTCACCCTGATTATCATTGACCGTGTAGCGAAACCGCCCCACATCATCGCTGCCGTTATAATCGGTTGGCGCATCGTATTTCAGCCCTATCAGTTCGGCCGCCGTCAGGATCTGGTTCAAGATGAGGGCGGTACCATCCGCCAGCGTGATGCGCCCCAGCAGCGGCAGTGCGGTCACCTGTATGGTCAAGACACCGCTTTCCAGATCGCTGGGGGCGATTAACCCGAGGTCTGTGCCCGCACTCGCCTCGGTTACTGTGATGCTCTTACTCTGGGCCACGGGGGCGGCGTTGGCGGTAATGGCTAACTGCACCTCCCCTGTGACGACCCCACCCTGGCCATCATTCACCTCATAGGTAAAGCTCCCCACTGAGCCTGAGCTCATGGCGGCGTCGTACTGCAGCGTGGTCAGAGTCGCCGCATCGATCACTTGGTTGAGCACGAGCGCAACACCCGCTCCGTCTGTGACCACACCCGAGCTCGGCAACCCCAGGACCTTGATAGTCAGGCTGTCACCATCCACATCGCTAGGAGCCAGCAAGCCAAGGGGATTATCAACAGAACCCGCCTGCGCGCCCAACACCTTGGAGTCAGCCACCGGCAGGTCATTGACTTCGGTCACAGTCAGCGTCACCGAGCCACTGGCCACCCCACCGACGCCATCATTGACCGTATAACTGAAGCGGCCCACTGTGGTGGTGTCTTGGTAATCCAGTGGCGCGTCATACTCCAGCCCCTGCAACTGAGCGGCACTGAGCATCTGCCCATTAGCCACCAGGCTACCGTCAGCCAAGGTGACCTGCCCCACGGCAGGCAAACCGACTACCTGGATCGACAAAGCCGAGAGCAGCGTATCGCTGTCGGTGGGGGCGAGCAGATGCAATGGGGTATTAACACTCTCCTCCGCCACACTCAGGCTCTGGCTGTCAGCCACAGGCGCATCATTGACTGGTGTCACGCCAAACGAGACTGTGCCCGTGACCTGACTGTTAGACTGGCCCTGATTGTCATTGACCGTGTAGGTAAGGCTGCCCACCGCATCCGTACCGTTGTAGTCGAGTGGGCCGTCATATTTAAGGCCAACCAATTCGCTACTGCTCAGCACTTGGCCATTGCTGACCGACAGGCCATTGGCCAGTGTGATCCGCCCCAAGGTCGGCAAGCCAGAGACGGTAATGGTCAGCAAGTTGCCATCCACATCACTGGGGGCTACTAACCCTATGTTCGTGCCCAAACTCTCCTCTGCCACCGTCAGGCTCTTGCTCTGGGCCACGGGGGCATCGTTGATCGGGGTGACACTGAGGGTGACACTCCCCGCGGCTATGCCCCCCAGGCTATCACTCACAGTGTAGCTAAACTGCCCCACGGCGCTGCCACTGTTATAGTCACCTGGAGCGTTATAGTTAAGCCCAGCCAGCTCCGCCAGGCTCAAGGTTTGCCCGCTGCTGATGGGGGTGCCATTGGCCAAGGTGATCTGGCCCAGCAGAGGCAAATCGTTGACCTGAATGGTGAGCGCATTCCCCTCGGCATCGGTTGGTGCCGCCAGGGCGAGGGCGGTGCCGACACTCCCTTCATTGACACTCAGGCTCTTGCTGGCGGCCACGGGGGCGTCATTGATGGTGGTCACGGTGAAAGAGACACTCCCACTCACCACGCTATTGGACTGCCCCTGCTGATCATCGACTGTGTAACTCAAGCTACCAACCGCAGCCACCCCGTCATAATCCAGTGGCGCGTTATACCTGAGCCCCTGCAAGGCACTGCTATCGAGTACCGATCCTTGCAGCAGGAGCGTACCATCGGCCAGGGTCACGCTACCCAAGGTAGGCAGAGCGCTCACCGTGATCAGCAGAGCATTGCCATCCACATCAGAGGGGGCGGCCAAGCCAAGCGAGGTACCGACGCTCTCTTCGCTCACGGTCAGGCTCTTGCTCTGGGCCACTGGGGCATCGTTAATCGGAGAGACCCCCAGCGTGACGGTTCCCACCGCCAGGCCGCCGAAGCCATCGCTCACCGTGTAGCTGAATTGCCCCACGGCGCTGCCACTGTTGTAGTCGGCCGGCGCGTTATAGTTCAGCCCCGCCAGTTGCACCAGGTCCAGAGCTTGGCCGCTACTAACCGGCGTACCATTGGCCAGGGTGATCTGCCCCAGTAGAGGCAACTCGTTGACCTGAATGGTGAGCGTATTCCCCTCGGCATCGGTCGGTACCGCCAGGGCAAGGGCGTTGCCCACACTCCCTTCATTGACACTCAGACTCTTACTCTCGGCCACAGGGGCGTCATTAACAGGGGTGACCAGCAGTAGCACGCTCCCTGTCACTTGGCTGTTACCCTCGCCCTGACCATCATTGACAGTGTAACTAAAGCTACCCACCACATCGCTGCCGTTATAGTCGCCGGGTGCGTCGTAGTTAAGCCCGAGGAGTTCCGCCGCTGTCAGCACCCGATTGACGCTCAACACCGTACCATCGGCCAGCATTATCGCCCCCAAAGTCGGTAAACCACTCACCTTGATGGTCAGAGTGTTGCCGTCCACATCCGTCGGTGCAACCAAGCCTAATGGCGTACTGACACTCCCCTCATTGACCGTTAGCGTCAGGCTCGCCGCCACAGGGGCATCGTTGATCGGGGTGACGCCGAGCGTGACAACTCCAGTTGCCGAGCTATTCGCCTGGCCCTGACCATCATTCACCTCATAACGGAAGCTCCCCACAGGATCACCACTGTTGTAGTTGCTTGGGGCGCTGTACTTGAGCGCAGTTAACTCACCACTCGTGAGGGTTTGACCATTAGTCACGACACTGCCGCCGTCCAGGGTGACCACCCCCAGGGTAGGCAGGCCTGTGACGTGAATAGTCAGCGAATTGCCATCCACATCAAAGGGGGCCGCCAGCCCAAGCGCGGTGCCTATGCTCTCTTCGTTTACCGTTAGATTTTTGCTCTGTACCACGGGTGCATCGTTAACCGGAGTGACCCCCAGCGTCACTCTCCCCACCGTAATGCCACCCAAGCCATCGCTTACCGTGTAACCAAATTGTCCCACGGCACTGCCACTGTTGTAGTCGGCCGGGGCGGTATATTTAAGCCCCGCCAGTTGAACCAGGCTCAGGATTTGTCCACCCGTCAGGGCGGTACCATCTTTCAGGGTGATCTGGCCCAGCAGAGGCAATTCGTTGACCTGAATGATAAGCGGGTCTCCCTCTGCGTCCGTAGGGGGCGTCAAGAGGAGATCGTTGTCCACACTTCCTTCATCAACGGTGAGGCTCTTGCTCTGCGCCACTGGCGCATCGTTGATCGGTGTGACGCCAAGCGTTACTACGCCCGTTGCCGTGCTGTTGGTCTGGCCCTGACCATCATTCACCTCGTAACGGAAACTCCCCACCCCATCACCGTCGTTGTAGTCAGCTGGCGCGTTGTATTTGAGAGCCACCAGCTCACTGCTGCTCAGGCTCTGACCATTGCTAAGGGCGGTGCCATCGGCCAGGGTGACCGCCCCAAGAGTAGGTAAGCCCGTGACGCGTATGGCCAGCGAGTTACCGTCCACGTCGCTGGGCGCCACCAGCCCCAGAGCTGTCCCCTCGCTCGCCTCGGCGACCGTGAGTGTGAGGCTGTTCGCCACAGGGGCGTCATTGATCGGCGTGACCTTGAGTAGGACGCTGCCGCTAGCCTGACTGTTGGCGTGACCCTGGCCATCGTTGACCGAGTAGCCGAAGCGGCCAACCGGCGCCACCCCGTCATACTCGCCGGGAGCGTTGTACTTAAGCCCGGTGAGCTGGCCAACACTCAAGATCTGCCCCAGCGTCACGGCCCCCCCATCACTCAGGGTTATGCCCCCCAAGCCGGGCAGGAGAGTCACTGTGATGATCAAGGCATCACCATCCACATCACTGGGCGCGTCTAACCCCAGATCATTACCCTGGCTCTCCTCATTCACTGTCAGGCTTTTACTGGCGGCAACAGGCGCATCGTTGACGGGCTGCACCTGCAGAGTGACACTACCCGTCACCACGCTGTTGCCCTGACCGGCGCCATCATTGACCTGATATTGAAACTCGCCCACAACATCACCGTTGTTATAGTCAAGGGGAGCGTTGTACTTCAAGCCGGTGAGCTGCTGAGTCGTCAACTCCTGCCCCAACTGTAGCAGCGAGCCATCAGCCAGGGTGATCTGCCCCAGGGTTGGCAAACCACCAACCGTCACCACATTGATGCTCAACACCTCCCCTTCGGCATCGGTAGGGGCACTCAAGCCCAATGGCGTGCCCTGACTCTCTTCGTTGACCACCAGGCTCTTGCTCTGCACCAGTGGCGCATCATTGATAGGCATCACCGTCAGGGCAACGCTGCCCTCGCTCACCCCGTGACCATCACTGACCTGATAGCGGAACTCACCCACAGGGTCGCTGCCGTTGTATTCACTGGGCGCATCGTAACGCAGCCCGCTGAACTCCGGCAGGGTCAGCAACTGCAAATTGCTCAGGGGGGTGCCATCCGCCAGGGTAATGCGCCCCAGCGTCGGCAAGCCAGTGACAGTCACCACTAGCGTGTCCCCCTCCACATCAGTGGGAGCTGAGAGCGCCAGCGGCGTACCGACACTCTCTTCATCGACAGTAAGAGCGCCACTGGCAACAACAGGAAGATCGTTGACAGGGGTAACATGCAAGGTGACGCTGCCGGTCACCTGGCTGTTTGGTTGACCCGCGCCATCGTCTACCTGGTAGCGAAATGCCCCAACAGGGGCAGTGCCATCATACTCATCGGGTGCCAGATATGTCAGCGAGGTCAATTGCGCCGAGGTCAGTGATTGAGCCAGAGCTATGGGCGTACCGTTGGCCAGCGTCACACTGCCCAGTAGGGGTAACTCGGTCACCCGTATGGTCAGGCTGGGGCTGTCCACATCGCTGGGTGCCGCCAACCCCAAGTGCTGCGCCGGGCTGCCTTCGGCTACCGTCAGCGCCAGACTATCCACCACGGGCGCGTCATTGAGCGGCGTCACCCCCAAGTCCAGTAAGCTGACTGAGTGCCCCCCCTTACCATCGTCAATAAACAGGGTAAAACTCCCCACCCGCTCCTGGCCGTTATACTCTGCAGGTGCCGTATAGGTCAGCCCCTGAAGTTCACTCTGCGTCACCTGCTGATTGAGGAGTAGAGGCGTACCATTGGCCAGCAATACACTCCCCAAAATCGGCAGATCGATCACGGTTAGCGTCAGGGGATCGCCGTCCTCATCAAAGGGTTGGCCCAGATCCAACAGGGTATTTTGGCTGGCTTCCTCGACCTGCATAAATTTATATTGGAACGCAGGCGCATCATTGACGGGCTGCACCACCAGAGTGATGGTACCGGTGGCTACGCTATTGGCCAGCCCCTGCCCATCATCCACCCGGTAACCAAACTCGCCGACAAGATCCACGCCGTTGTAATCGGCTGGGGCGTCATAACGGATGGCCGCCAGTTGCTCCAGGGTCACACTCTGCCCCAAGAACGCCTGCGAACCATCAAACAGGGTGATCACCCCAAGTGTCGGCAAGGCCGAGATGGAGATGGTGAGCACATCGCCATCCCCATCTCCAGGCAGATGGATGGGGCGAGAGGAACCATCGGGGTTACTCCCCAGCGCCAGGCGCAGCGGGTTGCCCAGACTCTCCTCCTGCACTATCAGCACACCACTATCGACCTCAGGCGCATCATTGACCGGGATGACACTCAGCGTCACGCCTGCATGAGTACGCCCCCCTTGAGCATCCTCGACCAGGTAATCGAAAGTACCGACAGGATCGCCCGCTCGATAGTCATCTGGCGCCATGTAGCGCAAGCTCTGCAGCTCGGTAGTCGAGATCACCGAACCCAGCCCGACAACAGTGCCATCTGAAAATTGCAGAGCCCCCAATTGAGGCAAACTGATAACAGTGATGGTGAGCAGATCGCCCTCCACATCGCTGGGTGCCGACAAGGCCAACGGCGTACTGCCGCTCCCCTCCAGCACACTCAAGGTGCCGCTATCGGCCAGCGGAGGATCGTTAATGGGCGTCACACTCACTGTTACAGTCCCGGTCGCTACGCTGTTGGCCTGCCCCTGCCCATCGTCGACCGAGTAGCTGAAGCCACCGACGGTCGCCACGCCGTCATAGTCGCTGGGGGCGTTGTACTTAAGCCCGGTGAGCTGAGCCGAATTCAGACTCTGCCCCAGATTCACCACGCCGCCATCCGCCAGGGTGATGGCCCCCAGGCTGGGTAACTGGGTGACAGTGATGGCGAGGGGATCGCCATCCACATCCCTGGGCGCAGCCAGTCCCAGATCCGTCCCCACGCTCTCCTCATCGACCGTCAGCGTCAGGCTATCGGCCTGCGGCGCATCATTGATGGGCGTGACAGAGAGGGTGACGCTGCCAGTCACCTGGCTGTTGGCCTGGCCCTGCCCATCATCGACCGAGTAGCCGAAGCCACCGACGGTCGCCACACCGTCATAGTCGCTGGGCGCGTTGTACTTAAGCCCGGAAAGCTCGGCCGAACTCAGGCTCTGTCCCAGACTCACCACGCGGCCATCCGCCAGGGTGAGCACCCCCAGGTTTGGCAGCAGGGTAACTGTGATGGCCAGGGGATCGCCATCCACATCCGTGGGGGCGACCAAGCCCAGTGGGGAGCCCTCACTCCCCTCCGCGACCGTCAGGACCAGGCTCTGGGCCTCCGGGCTATCGTTACTACCCAGCACACTCACCACCAGTTCGGTAGTGAGCGCACCGTGATCGGCTGTGAGAGTAAAACGTTCTTCTTGCCGCTCACCCTCCTGCAGGGCCTGCACCTGGGCGGCCCCATTATTCAGCAGATAGCGCCACTGCCCTTGGGCGTCCAGCTGCAACTCACCGTAGTGTCCACTCAGGGTGACCGGAGTAAAGCGGGCATCCACAGAGGCATGAGCCAGCCACACCTGCCCCTCACTCTGCAGCCGAACATCCTCCTGCACACCGCCCGCCATCGCCCCCTGGATCTCCGGGGCAAAGAGCATCGGCGCATCGGGAAGGTGGCCGCTGCCCACTAAGGCATGACCCGTATCAAAACCGGCACTGGCCAAGATATGGGCCCCGGTTCGCTCGATGGCAAAGGCCAGAGTGTTACTGGAGGAGGGAATATCATGCTGGGCCAGGGATGGGGCGGGTGCAACAAAGAGTGGGGCAAGCGAGGAGGATGCGAGCTGGCCAGCAAGCGCCGGAGCGGGGCCAACGGCATGAGTTGATAGCGCGGAGGTGAAGTCATGGGTGGCGTGAGCGTGCAACCGTTCCGCAGGGTAATCCGTGGCACGCAGCGGCTGATAGTGCTGCAGCAATTGCTGAACTAGAGGCTCACTCCAACTCTGCACCTGATTTTCCGATGCAGACCCCAGCAGGGGATCAAACAACGCCACCAGGCGTATCCGCGCCCCATCATGACAGATCAAGAGGGCGCCATCTGGAATGTGATCTCCCGGCCGCAACAACATCACCTGTTGCGGATCGATAACCAGGAATACTTCGCCGCTGATGGCGGACACCACTTGCTCACCCTGGGCGGTAATGATCAGTGCCATCGCTTATCCTTTCCTACTACAAAGGAACCCCGAAAGTTGGAGTCCCCATGAGTTAAACATAGAGCACTTCATCAGCCATATGGCTTAGTCGGCACTCTATCAGTAGGAAAATGGCAAAGTTGAAACGGCTATCACGCTCTATGCGTTGTCAGATGCCTAAGTCCGGGTCTGTTGCATAAATGAGACATCAAACACACGGGATCGGGCACAGATTAAGGCGCCAGTTAAGAACCGCAGGAATGAGTTACCTCTCCGGCTAACAGGCCAGACTCAGCCAGTAGCCACCGCGCAGGCGTCGGGAGTGCAGGCGACCGGAAGGATGGAAATGACAAGATGGACGCAGGGTATCGAGAGCGGCCAGATCGGTGCAGATGCCACACCCCTGTCGTTTGGCCAGCGCCTCCTTGCGGCTCCAGATGCGACAAAAGGCGCTGGCCCGGGTCGCAGGGTGACGCAGTACCACCTGCTCAGCCGCCGAAAAGAGCGTGGCCACGCCGTCAATTACTTCCTCATCGTAGCGGATGCGCTCCAGGTCCAGCCCCAGAGGTCTGAGGGAAAGAGCAAAGGCGACGTAGGGGTAGCAGCGGCTGATGCTGATATGTCCGTGGCGCAGCACAGGCTGACCGGATGGCAGACGCCGGATTTGTCGATTGCGCCGATCAAACGCCCGAGCCATGGGCAATGCCATGGCCCGACTGCCCAGAAAGAGCCGAGCCGCCGTTCGGGAGCGGATGGCCCGCCACTCCTGGCGCTCGGCCAGGGATAGGCCGGACAACCCTCGGATACCCAGCGGCAGGCGCCGGGTGTCCAGCAGATGCACCTGTACGCCGCCGAGGTGGCTGACGCTCCAGGCTCCGCCGCCCACTGGAACGCAAGGGGCGACGGGTCTCAGGCCAGCTCTCATGCCTGCTCTTACGCCTGCGCTCATGCCTGCTCTCATGACAAGAAGCCCACCTGCCGCAGATAAGCCACATAGAGCGGCAGCAGACGACCGTAGTCCACTGCCAGCGAGGCATCCAGCCGCGCCAGCTCAGCCAGGGTCTCACTCTGCTCAATGGGGAACGAGGGGCCATCCAGTTCGCCGGTATAGAACTCCTTGATCTGGCTCAGGCCGTTCTGTTCATCGAGATCGTTGAGACGCAGCTGCCACCTCTTGGCCTCCTCACCATGAATGTCGAAGCCCAGCATGGACAATGCCCCGAAGAACTCGCTCTGGCTCATGCTCTGAGGATTGGAGAGATTGCGCACCGCCAATCCTTGCCGTGGTGCCAGTGCCAGTGCCGTGATGGCAAACGCCAGCCGATCCACAGGGGTCATCTCGACCTCGGCCTGAATTTGCGGGAAGGCTCCCAGCTGCAGACAGCCCTGATTAAAGAGCCAGAAGTGGTTGTGTTCATAGTTGCTAAAGCCGCTGTCGCTGCTGCCGGTGATATTGCCCGGCCGGGCGATGACAGCGTTCAACCCATAGTCACGGGCAAAGCGGGCCACCCACTGCTCTGCCGCCCACTTGGTGAGCAGATAGCCGCTATCGACCTGGGGCAAATTCTCGACTATGGCCTCGGGGGCGGCGTTCACTCCCGCCAGGATCGAGGCCAAGGAGAGGGTGGAGACAAAGCAGAAACTCTTGCGACGGCTCTCCAGCGCCAGTTGCAGCAGGCTGATGGTGCTGTCGACGTTGGCGGCCTTCATGGTCTGATAGTTATGCAGGTGGTGTACGAAGGCGCCACAATGGACTATGGCATCCAGCTCACCGGCCAGTTGCTGCCGGATGGCTGGGGTCAAGCCCAGATCCGGCTCGGCCAGGTCGCCCCGCACAATTCGGACCCGCTCCCACTCCAGCGTCAGCCCCGCCTTGTCTGCCTGCTGGCGTAACAGCGTCAGGCCATGGCCCTCGTCGTGACAGCGTTGCAGACAGAACACCTGCCGGGTTTTCGCCAACAGCTCGGCCAGCAGGTAGATGCCGAGGAAGCCACTGGCGCCGGTCAGCAACACCTTCTGGGGTGGCTGATGAGCCAAGTCGGTGGCGGGCTCAAGCCGTGGCATAGGAGCCTGGGAGTCGCGGATCGCCATCTGGATGTAATCCATGCTCTGCCGCGAAGCAAGGGCCGCCAGCGTTGGCGCCCCGTAGAAATCGGCCATGGTGAATTGCAGCCCCAGCTGTTTTTGCACCTCAACCTGCATCCGCACCGCCAGCAGGGAGTTGCCGCCCACGCGGAAGAAACTCTCGTCCCGACCGATGCCACGGAAGCGCAGGATCTGCTCCCAGATGGTTGCCAGTTGCTGCTCTAGCCCGGGCAGTGGCGGATTGGTACTGCTCTTACCCGAAATGGCGGGCAACGCCTTACGGTCAACCTTGCCGCTGGGAGAGGCGGGTAACTGCTCGAGGCGTACGAAGAAAGAGGGCACCATGTAATCGGGCAGGAAGCCCGCCACATGCTGGCGTATCGCCTCCTCATCCAGCTCGGCATCGGCCACATAGTAGGCCGCCAGATAGCGGTTATCCCCCTCACCCTTGGTAGCGCAGACCACATGCCGGATCTCAGGGAAGGATGCCAGACGGTTTTCAATTTCTCCCAACTCAATACGGAAACCGCGGACCTTGACCTGGGCATCGTTGCGCCCGAAGAACTCTATGGTGCCATCCGGCAGGAAACGTCCCAGATCGCCGGTCAGGTACATCAACGCATAGGGTGAACCACCGAAGGGATCGAGCACGAAACGCTCCAGGGTCTGTTCGTCACGGTTAAGGTAGCCCCGGGCCAGTCCCCGACCGCCGATACAGATCTCGCCCACGGCCCCCAAGGGCACAGGCTGCTTGTCACGGTTGAGCAGATAGATCCGGTATCCCGCCAGCGGCTTGCCGATGATCCGCGAGTTGCCCTCGGGCACTATCTGGCCGCAGGAGGCCATGACAGTGGTTTCGGTCGGTCCGTAGAGACTGAACAGTCGAGTCTGCCGGGACCACCAAGCCGCCGTCTGCTCATCCAGGGTGTCACCCCCGAACCCCATGAGCTGCAGGCTTGGCAGTGGCTCTTTCGGCAGATTCTGCAGCATCACAGGCGAGAGCACGACATGGGTTACCCCCTGGGTGTTCAACTCCTGATGCAGCAAGGCCGGAGATTTTCGGGTCGCCTCGGGCACTATGACCAGGGTGTGGCCATTGAGCAGCATGGAGAAGATCTCGATGACGCTGGCATCGAAGTTCATGGAGGCATTTAACGCCCCAACTGTGCCCGGGCCATAATCCAGCGCCAGGGCTGTAGCCTCGGCCAGACGCACCACACTGTAGTGCTCGATCATCACCCCCTTGGGCAGACCGGTGGATCCCGAGGTGTGGATGATATAGGCCAGGGCATCGGCGGCGACGGGCGGCAACATTACCGTTCCGGGCTCACGACCACACTGTTCCGGGTTCAGGTAGCGCAGGTCGGTCAAGCCAATCTGCTGCAGCGCCGCCTGACTGACCTCATCGGCCACCACGCAGGTCACGGCGCCATTCTGGGCGAAGTAACGCACCCGATCCGCCGGATAAGAGGCGTCCAGGGGGACATAGGCGCACCCCAGTTTCAGGATCGCCAGTACGCTCGCCACCAGGGTGTCGCTCTTTTGCATCGCCAGCCCGACCCGATCCCCCGGCTGCAGGTAGGAGCGCAAGCCGGCGGCTATCTGATCACTCCAGACCGCCAGTTGCTGGTAGCTGGTGTGTTGCTCGCCGAAGCGCAGCGCACACTGATCGGGATGAGCCTGCACCATGGCGGCAAAACGGGCCGGAATGCTGCTATCGGCCAGCGTCAGCTCGGGGCCACAGCCCAGTTGCCGGATCTGTGCCTGCTCGCTCTCACCCAGATAACCCAACTCGCCGATGCGCAGTTGCGGAGCTGTGGCCGCCGATTGCACCAGGGTGTCGAGCACGTTGAGGAAGCCTGTCATGGTCTCTTCGCGGAACAGCGAGCCGTCATACTCGATGCGCCCGGCTATGCTGCCATCGGCCCCCTGATAGAAGATACCGGTCAGATCGCCCTTGGAGGTCAGTGAGGGTAACTCCTCGGCCTTGTAGCTGGCACCACCGAAGCTCCCCTCCAGACCAATCCCGCTTTGCAGACTGAAGACCACATTCATCGGCTGCAGATTGCCCAGGTCAGTATCGAAGGGGCTGGCCTGCAGATGATCCTTATCCTCCAGCATCTGGCGATGGACCGCCTGCAACAGCTCCGCCAGCGACATGGTGGGGCGCAGGGTCTGGCTGAGCAGCCCCATGGTGACGAACATGCCGTAGATGGACTCACTGCCGGGCTCATCGCGGCCGGCGTAGGGGTAGGCGCAACAGAGTGCCTCCTGTCCACTCACCCGCCACAGCCAGACCAGCCAGAGCGAGAAGAGTAGCGGCGAGAGGGTGGTCTCCTGGGCATCGGCAAATGCCTTGAGCGCAGCCACCACTTCCGGATTAAATCGCAAGGGCAGAGCCGCATTCGAATTGGGTTGTTTCTGGTGATAATCGGTGGGCAGCTCAACATGCACATCCACCTGTTCAAGCTTGTTCTGCCAGTAACGACAAGCCTCCTGGAACGCCTCGCTACGGGGCAGATCCCGAGCCCAGTGGCAGTAATCAAACCAGGTCAGACGCTCCTGATGATAGGCTCGCCCGGCCATGGCCGCCTCATAGCGCTCCCCCAGCTCGGCAAGCAGCAAGTTGAAGGACCAACCATCGAAAATGGCATGGTGGACGTTAAAGAGCAGGCTGGTGGTGCCATCCTCGCGGCAGTGCACCTCGGCGCGCCACAGCGGGGCCTGACGAATGCCCAACACCTCGCCACCCATGGCCATCACGCGGGCATCGGTGACGGCACACTGGGTATCCAGCAGCGGTATGGCGGGCAATACGGCTGGCTCGGCGGCCTGGATCCAGATCTCATCGCCGCGCTCGACCAGGGCAATACGAAACTCGGGTCGGGCTGCTAGCAACTCCCAGAACACCTGGCGCAACCGTACCGGATGGATCTGGGCCGAAAAGTCGATCCGCGCCATGATGTTGTAGGTGTTGTCCTCTGGCGTCAGGATAACCTTGCTGTTGATGAGTCGAATGAGCCGGCTCTGGATGGGCGCCTCCAGCCGACCCGTGGCGCAGAGCGGTGAACGGCCGGCTGGTCGGGGTGGCGTGGCCCGCACCTGCTGACAGAAATGAGCAAACAGCGGGTGCTCGAACAACGCCTTGGGACGCACACTGCCACCGGTCAGGGCGTTCAGGCGGTTACAGACCAGAGCCGCCAGCAAGGAGTGGCCGCCCAGATGGAAGAAGTGACTCTCGGCCCCTATGGTCGCGGCCGGTATGCCCAGCGTGGTGGCCCAGATGTCGCGGATCTGGCTATCGAGCTCATCGAGCACCACCTCGGTCACCGGTTTCAATTCAGGCATCGGCAGCCGGGTGCGATCCACCTTGCCGCTCATGTTGAGCGGGAATACGTCAATCGGCATCAACAGCGTCGGGATCATGTACTGGGGTAACTGCTTGGCCAGACGCGCGCGCAACTGCTCGGGGCTGAGTCCGGGTGCCACATACCAGGCCTGGATGGTTTTCCCCCCTTGCCGATCGAAGACACCGACATAGCACCCCTTGACCTCGGGCTGCTCGGCAATGGCATTTTCGATATCGCCCAACTCGATACGAAAGCCACGGATCTTCACCTGGAAGTCACCGCGTCCGAGAAACTCGATATCGCCATTGGGTAGGAAGCGGGCCAGATCGCCGGAGTGGTAGATCCGTCCCGGGCCGAATGGATTGGCATCAAACTTCTGGGCCGTCAGCTCCGGGCGCCCGAGATACCCTCGCGCCACCGCAGGTCCACCGATACAGAGCTCGCCGATGCCACCAAGAGGGGCCAGTTCGCCATTGCTATCCAGTATGTAGGTGACATAGCCAGGCAGCGGGCGTCCTAGCTGGTTGGCCGTCTTGTAGCCACCCATGATGTTACAGGTCGCCATGACAGTGGTTTCGGTAGGCCCATAGGCATTACAGAATTTAAGAGTCTTCGACCACAGACGCACCGACTCCTCATCGGTCGCCTCACCGCCACAGCAGATGGAGCGAAAATCAGGCAGCGGGCGACGTGGCAACAGACGCAGCATGGCGGGCGGAATATAGCTGTGGGTGATCCGCGCGCTCTGCAACAGGTTGAAGATGGCTTCGGGGTCGGAGCGTACCTCGCTGGGGGCTATCACCAGCTCGCCACCCTGGGTCAGCGGACTGAAGATCTCCAGTACGCTGGCATCAAAATTGAGTGAGGCGAACTGTAACCAGCGCGCACCGGCCCCCCGCTCCCAGACCCCCTCCAGGGAAGCAACGAAGTGAGCCAGCATGCCTCGTTCGATGACCACCCCCTTGGGCTTGCCTGTGGTCCCCGAGGTATAAATCACATAGGCCGTGCGAGTGGCCGTCACCTCACTGACCTCCCGCGCCTTAGGTGCTGTCACCAACGTGGGCGCCTGCAGCAGGGTCTCGACGTTCAGCACCGGACAATCCACCAGCCCCGCGATCACGGCGCTGGTCTCGGCGTCAGCGATCACCACCGCCAGCTTGGCATCCTCGATGATAAAGCCCAAGCGCTCACTCGGCATGGAGGGGTCCAGCGGCAGGTAGCCGGCATCGGCGGCCAGCACCCCGAACACCGACTGGATCATGCGCTCGCTACGGTTCAGGCAGATACCCACCAGCGGTTCGCTCTTGTCACGACAGTAGGGCAGCAGATGGGTGGCAATCGACCCGGCCGACAGCGAGAGATCCCGATAACTCAGGGCCCTATCGGCATAACGTAAGGCCGGAGCGTCAGGCGTGCTCTGCACCCGCGCCACAAAGGCATCCAGCACATCTTCTACCGGTATTGGCAGCGGGCCGCCATCCGCCAGGGCCAGCGCCTTGTTTTGCAGGGCTACGGATTGAAGTCCGACCTCGGCAATCGGCTTATCCAGATCGCGATCGATCTGGCCCAGCAAAGCCAGATAGTGATCGAAGGCCATACGCAGACCGGCAATTTCCTGAGGTGAACGGGCCAGCACATGGAAGGTAATCTGCTGCTGGATATCGAAATAGACGGCGATATCCTCATTTTCCAGTCGGTGGGAAAAGTGCGGCAGCAAGGTTGCGGTGATGCCATCAAGTTCCAGCTCGCGGTAGGGCAGCGTGTCTTCATTGAACAAGATATTGGTGGGCCAGCGATAATCGGGCTGCAGGCGTAACAGCTCGGGTGAGACCAGGCCGGAAGGCAAATCGGCGTGGTGCTGCACCTGACGCAACAAGCGGGCCGCCTGGGTAAAGTAGCTGGCGGCCGTCATCTGTGGCTCAAACAGGCTGCAGAGCAATGGCTTGTTTTCGCTAAATCCCACCTGCTCGGCCAGGCCAGAGCGGATCCGGTGGCTATGCACCGTCATGATGGTTTCATTGCGGGTCAGGCGATGGAGAAACAGGTGAAAACAAAAGAGCAGTAGATCGGCAACGGGCAGCCCTTGGCGCTGGGCGGCTCGGCTCACCGCCGCCTGAGCTTCCACCGGTAACTGAACGCTGAAGTAATTTTCCGAGAGCTGGGTTTCACTGCGGGCGGGGCGCCACTCGAAAGAGCTGTCGCGCAGCAGTTGTAACCAGAAGCGCAGCCCCTCGCTGCGCTGGGGGCTGGCCAGCCGGGCCTTTTCATCCTCCAGCAAGGTCTCCTGAGACAAGCCCAGAGAACACTCTTCCACGGGCCCACGGTAGGCAGCCGACAACGCCGAGAAGAAGGGCTTCAAGGAGAAGCGATCCAGCAGCCAGGGGTGGCAGACAAACAGCAGGTGGTTGAACCGTTTGCCGCGCAGCAAACAGAAGAGATAGGGGGCTCCGCCGTCCAGACGGAAGGTGCGACGGCGATAATTTTCAATCAGGGTATAGAGGGCGTCATCGCTGGCCACATCAATGATTTGCAGCGGACTCTCTTCGTCCTGACTCTGCATAATCTGCAGACCACCATCCAGCTTCAGGCACTTGTAAGAGAGCGGTGGACAACGGCGCAGCGTGGTCTGGATAGCGAGCTCTAGCCGCGTCTCATCCAATGGCCCATCCAGCTGATACACGGCACAACGATTCCCGGCCGCCGTGAGACGGGGCAAGGCATGAGTCTGGGTCTGGGTCAGAGGGAAGGTCTGAAATTGCATGCTGGATCTCCACAAGAAAATAGCCGATGCCATCACTGGCGTGGTGCAATCACGAATCAGGTGAACAGCGGAGCGGTGGCGATCTCTGGGTCGTCACCGCTCCGTTGGGTGGCTCATCAATTAAGGGGGGTACCGTAGCTTGCCAGCTTGGCCTGCATCTCGGAGCTCAACTGTTTCACCAGAACGGCGTTGTAGGCATGAGAGCGAATGTCGGCAATGCTGGTTGGGGTAGCACCGAAGATCCGCGCCGCACCGATGGCATAGCCCCGGGATTTGGCGGCCGGGCTGCTGCTATCGTCGGGATTGCTGCTAACGGCCGGGTCCACATTGGTCACCCGTATGGAGAGGGTTTCATCCTGATTGCGGCGAATGTCGAAGGTGCGGAACTGCTGGGGGAAATCGCGCAGCGAGGCGGTCTCTACCTCCCAGAAGCTCAGCTCCGGGTGGTCTGTGAGATCGGCGGCGTTATAGGGTTGTGGTGTGACGGCATTGATATGGCGATGGCCAGAGATCCAGAGGATCAGATTGGGATAGCGGTGGAGCAAGGCCAGCACATCGTCCTGTTTGACCGGGCTAGGTGCCCACAGCGGCAGCGAGTAGGGGGTCTTATCGTCGATATCGTTCTGCGGATTGATGGGGATGTGTGCGGCTATGATCATCAGCTCGCCATTGGCTTGCCCTATGTCTAACTGCTCCTTGAGCCAGGAGATACGCTCGCTGTCGAGACAGGCTGCGGCATAGCTATGTTGGCCGAGCCCCTTGCAGGTGTCGTCTAAAGAAATCACCTTGAGTGGCAAGTCGGCCTTGGGCTGGAACACGTAACTGGCGACGTCATCGTCCAGATTGCTCTGGCTAAAGCCGTGCCCCACCGGTTGGCTGCTGGTGTGGAAGAACTGCTCCATCCAGTCGTGACTGGAGGACTCCAGCGTGGCCAGCGAGTGGCGATTGGGGTCTGCCACCACGGTGGGCGGGGTCGTAAAGAGTTCTTCGAGACCATCCTTGATGATATCCCCCAAAGGAGTCGAGCCATCAACCACACCACCATAGACACCATGGCCATAGACGCCGGTCGGTGTGGGCGTCGGGTCATTCGCCATATTCAGCACTGTATCGCCGATATGGACAGCGAGGGTCTTCTCTTGCTCGTAGGCGCTGCCCATCCAGAACTGGTCATGGTTACCGATGACCTGATACCAGGGAATGCTCTTATCCAACCCTTTGGCCTTGAAGGGCATCTGGTAATCGATACTGTTTTTTCCGGCATGAGCACCGGAACTGGGGTTGATCACACCACCATCCATAATATCAATAAACCAACGCAACTCATTGTATTGGGTGTTGTTGACGTTATCTCCCAAGGAGATGGCAAAGTCGAAGGGGGTTTTCTGATGCAGAGCATTGGCAGTCTGGATTGCCGCATCCAGCACCTGAGTCGAGCCCAGCTGCACTGGCGAGTAGGCCGAAGATGCACCGGCAGAGCTGGGGCCGTAGAGCGCACTCCAGCCAAAATAGAGCGGTTGGGCAGGTGACTCCTCATCGGAGATATGGATGTCGGTGATGGCAAAGAAGGAGAGCAGCCGCGCCACGGGAGTGGTATCGCTGGCATCCGGCGCCAGCTCGGTGCGCTGCATATAATCCAATCCGGGTCCCGTCTGCCAACGGCTATAACCGTACTGGCTGTAAAGTGCGACAGCGTTGGGGTTGATCTGGGGGGCTTCCGGATTGACGGCTATAGGCTGGATCTGCTGCTCGGCAGTGGTGAACACGACAGAGCTGATAGGCCACTCTTTGGTCTGTTGATAGGGCTGGTTATCCCGACAGGCGGCCAATGGCAGAGCTGCGGCGACGAAACTGGCAAGCAGAGTAAGTTGACGTGAAAGATGATGATTCATAATGCCATATCATTAGTGTGGTTAACGTCAACCATGACTACACTCGGCAAAAGTGTCACGCGCATTTATAGCCACTTGGCTACTTTTTCCTGATAGCAAGAGACTGCTCACACTCTCCTCAGCTTACGGCTGCCAGTGCCACACTAAACATGATCAATGTGCCTGTTTATCTTGCAAATGAGACCCTGCCTCATACCTTCTTCATGCTTTTCGAGAGGGATCCCATTTCCTGGTCACCAATCCCGATACCTTGAGGACATCGGCAAAAAATTCGCCGCATGGCAGGCCATTAGGGCCAAGGGGGAAATATGACATTATGGGATATGGCCAAGAGCGCCATCCAGAAATTGTCCGGGAATACACCGCAAGATAGCCTGCACAAGGTCTCGCCAACTGACCACAAGAGCGCCCTCATCAAGGAGCGACCCGATCTCTGCGCCCTCCTCGACAGTGAAGCGACCGAGCAGACAGTACGCCGGGATGGCTCACGGGATATCACTTTTCTCGGCTGGCAAGTGGCCAACGTGGAGGAGCGCGCCGTCAGCAACGATCGCCGCATCGCCTATCTAAAATTGTTTCAGACTCGCTATAACAAGTTTGTCTGTCAGCGCATGATGCTGATCGACGATGAAGAGAAGGTCTACACGGCACAGACCGTCGACACACTGGAAGCCGCGCGCGCCTTCTTCGGTGATGATGCGCTGACCCTGGCCCTGCTGGCCATGTATGCCAGACAAACCGCCGCCACCCCAGCAGCCTGACCTGCAGGCGCGGCCTCTGTGCTGCGCCCCGCCTTACCTCTCGCACCTTGCTTCCTGGCACCGCAACAACAAGACTCTATAAAAGAGCCCATGGCCCTGGGAGCAAGCATGAACGATGAACTGCATGAATGGCTGAGTCCTGAGCTGGCCCTGCGCTGGCCCCTGGCCCGCCGTCTGACCCGCATCACCAGCCCCTACCAGAAGATAGAGGTGTGGCAGACCGGGGAGTTTGGTCGCCTCTTCACCCTGGATGATCAGCTGATGACCAGTGAGGGGGATGAGTGGCTCTATCATGAACCGCTGAACCAGATCCCTGCCATGACTCACCCCCAACCCAGACGCGCCCTCATCATAGGAGGCGGCGATGGCGGCTCGGCACGCCAGCTACTCAAGCACGCTTCGCTGCAGGAGATAGTGCTGTGTGAACTGGACGCCGAGGTGATCACCATGGCGCGGCACTACCTGCCCCTGGTCCATCAAGGCGCGCTGGATGACCCGCGAGTACGGATAGTGATTGGCGATGGCTTGCCCTATCTGCAACACAGCCAGGAGTGTTTCGATCTCATCATCTTCGATCTGACCGATCCGCAAGGGCTCGCCGCCCCCCTCTATCAAGTAGAGAGTCTGCGCCACTGCCAACGTCTGCTGGGCGAGCAGGGGGTGCTCAGTCTGCACCTGGGCTCACCTCAGCTACAACCCCAACGTTGCGTGGAGCTGATGCAGGCGCTGCGCGCGGTATTTTCCTGTGTGCGCCCCGTGTTGACCCCTGTGCTGCTCTACGGCGGCCTCTGGTCCCTGGCCTGCGCCAGCCAACTCTGGGATCCCAAGGCGCTAGACACGCCGGCGATAGCCCAACGCCTGGCCGAGCGTCAGATCCAGGGGCTGCACTACTACAACGCCGAGACCCATGTGGCCTGCCTGGCCCTGCCCAACTTCATGCAGCAGTTGCTAAGCTAGCCGCTGATCCCCAGAAAAAAACAAGGCCAACACTTGGGTTGGCCTTGGTTGATGCAAGTGACTCAGCGTAAGCGCTTAAGACTCCCGCTCCAGTATGGTCTTGATGATGGCGCTGGTAGAGCAGCCATCCTCGAAGTTAAGCACCAGCACCTGACCGCCATTGGCCGTCACCTCTTCGAAGCCGGCTATCTCTTCGGGCTGGTAGTCGCCGCCCTTGACCAGCAGATCCGGCAGCACCTCGGCTATCACACGCCGCGGTGTGTCTTCACTGAAGGGCACGACCCAATCCACGGCGCCCAGACCGGCCAGCACCGCCATGCGGCGATCCACTGTATTCACCGGACGACCCGGCCCCTTCAATCGTGACACGGAGGCATCATCGTTGACCGCCACTATCAGGCGATCACCCAGCTTGCGCGCATTCTGCAGGTAGGAGACGTGACCGGCATGCAGTATGTCGAAACAGCCATTGGTCATCACCACCCGCTCGCCCCGGCGACGGGCCGCGTCCACGGCAAATTTCAACTGCTGCTCGCTCACCACGCCAAAGCCCGATTCGCTGTCACCATAAACGGCATTGGCCAGCTCCACCGGACTCACGGTCGAGGTTCCCAGCTTGCCCACCACTATGCCGGCAGCGGTATTGGCCAGGGCACACGCCTCATCCAGGCTCTTGCCTGCGGCCAGCGCCGTGGCCAGGGTGCCGATCACCGTATCGCCGGCACCGGTCACATCGAATACTTCATGGGCCTGAGCCGGCAGATGCAGCTCATCCTGCCCCTCGCGAATGAGCGTCATGCCATGCTCGGAACGGGTGACCAGCAGCGCCTCCAGCTCGAAGCGGCGCAACAACTCCAGCCCCTTCTTGACCAGATCCTGCTCATCCTTCACCTTGCCCACCACAGCCTCGAACTCGGACATATTAGGAGTCAGCAGGGTCGCGCCGCGATACTTGTCAAAATCAGTACCTTTAGGATCCACCAGCACAGGCACCTTGGCCGCCCGGGCCTGGGCTATCATCTGCTGCACAGCAGAGAGCGCGCCCTTGCCATAGTCGGAGAGGATCAGTACATCGCACAGCCCCAGCTTCGCCTGCAACTTGGCCAGCAGCGGCTCGGGATCCACGCCGTGGAACCCCTCTTCAAAATCCAGACGCAACAGTTGCTGGTTGCGGCTCATGATCCGCAGCTTGGTGATGGTCGGGAAATGAGGGACACCGACAAAATCCGTCGCCACCCCCACTGAACTCAGCTTCTCCTGCAGGGCGTCCGCCGCTTCATCCTGCCCGGTCAATCCCAGCAGGGTAGCCATGCCACCCAAGGCTGCCACGTTCAAGGCCACGTTGGCCGCGCCACCTGGCCGCTCTTCGTTGTGCTCCACCTTGACCACGGGCACAGGGGCCTCGGGAGAGATGCGGCTGGTGGGGCCAGACCAGTAACGGTCGAGCATAACATCGCCCACTACCAGGACACGGGCCTTGTCAAAATCGGGCAGAGTGATCTTCATAATCGCGACTCTCACAAATAAAAATCCAGGCGCAGTCTAGCACAAGCGCCCTGTCGATTCGCACCCACCCGGCGAACTCTGCTAAAATCGGCGCCTCGTTATCCTTGGCCAATGGAGTCTCTGATGCGCCAACAACCCGGAATTCGGATCACACCCGCCATGTGGCACCCCCGCTACTGGGCTAACTGGCTGGGCGTGGCTCT
Organism: Pseudaeromonas sp. HNCC25DJ180; assembly: GCF_055413345.1. Lineage (NCBI taxonomy): Bacteria > Pseudomonadati > Pseudomonadota > Gammaproteobacteria > Aeromonadales > Aeromonadaceae > Pseudaeromonas > Pseudaeromonas sp. HNCC25DJ180. The sequence goes on along the minus strand of NZ_JBVAYF010000010.1, from coordinate 36,319 downwards.
GCTCTGGCTGGTGGTCCAACTCCCCTATGGCTGGCAGATGGCACTGGGCCGCAGCCTGGGACGCCTAGCCATGAGGCTGCTCAAGCGCCGACAGCAGATTGCCCGCCGCAACCTGGAACTCGCCTTCCCCGACCTTGGCTACCAGGAGCGTGAACAACTCCTAGTGCGCAACTTCGAGAGCGTGGGCTGCGCCCTGTTTGAGACTGGAATGGCCTGGTTTTGGCCGGATCACCGCATCCGCGCTCTGATGCAGGTCGAGGGAGAGGAGCATGTGCGCGCCGCTGTGGCGGCGGGCCAAGGTATGCTGCTGCTCTCCTGCCACTTCCTGACGCTGGAGCTCAATACCCGGATGTTTGGCCTGCTGCAACCGGGCTCAGGTGTCTATCGCCCCAATACCAATCCGGTGCTGGAGTATATTCAGGTGCGCGGTCGCACTCGCACTAACGGGCTAGTGGATCGCAAGGATATCAAGGGGATGATCAAGGCCCTGCGCCAGGGCGAAGTGCTTTGGTATGCCCCGGATCATGACTATGGCCGCCACGCCAGCGTCTTCGTGCCCTTCTTCGCCGTGGAGCAGGCGGCCACCATAACCGGAACCGCCACCCTGGCGCGGGTCAAAAACTGTGTGGTCCTCCCCTGCTACAACCTGCGGCTACCGCAGGGGGGCTATCGCTTGGTGATAGGCGCCCCTCTTGAGAACTACCCCACGGGCGATGAGCTGCAGGATGCCCGTCGCTCTAATCAGGTGATAGAGGCCGCCGTACGCCGGGCGCCGGAGCAGTACATGTGGCTACACCGCCGCTTCAAGACCCGGCCAGAGGGGCAAGCCAGCCTCTACTGAGGCCAGCGTCGCAGAAGAGATAGCCTCTTTCGCCAACGCGTCGTGAACCCCTCCATGGGGGCTCGATGGCGGCATCCCTGCCGCCAACGGTTGGCTCAAATGGCTATCTCTGCGCACGGACTGGCAATAGCGGCTCCCTCGTTTTTCAAGGGAAGGCGCCTCTCCCCCCCACACATTTTTTCAGCAAATGGTCAACGCTGTGTGCAAGAGAGAGCCACAGAGGCTGGCATATCAAGATGGTAGTTTAAAGGAGCTGGGTGACGAGCCGTTGCGCTGTGCTGCTGGGCAACCAGACCAACACCAGCACATTGAGCACCACACTCAGCCAAAACTCGATTTGAAAGGAGCGCTTGCTGCTCTTATGGCGCAGCAGGCGCTGGGCCAGATAACCGCCGGGCCAGCCCCCCAAGAGCCCCAGCAGTTGTAGGGTGCGTTCGGGGGTGCGCCAGTCGCCGCGTATAGCTGCCCGCTTATCCCGCCAATAGACACCGAAAGTGAGCAGACTGAGCAGCAGATAGCCCAAAGGCAGCACCCAGGGCCAGAAGCCCATTCCCACACCGGCAACCAGTAACAAGACAAACAGGAACAGAGTCCACAGGCCTATCGCACCACCACGCATTCTTACCTCGTTTCTCTAGGCGACCACTTGGTACACCGACTCAGACCACACCGACTTAGACAGCCGGAGCCAGCAACAACCGCTGCCACAGGGCACTCACCCAGCCGCGCTCTGCCACCAGCTCGTTCCCCTCGACAATTCGGCTCTGGCCGGAGAGCGTGCAGCGGTGGGCCATATCGCGGATGGCCAGATACGCCTGCTTGAGTTGCTTGGCCTCCTCCTGGCTCAACAGGCTGCACAGCACACACTCATCGAAGATGCGCACATTGTCGCTCCAGCGGGTCAACTCAGCCGGATGCGCCTCGGCATGGGCCAGCACCAGGTATTGAGCCATGAACTCGATATCCGTCATGCCCCCCGCCCCCTGCTTGAGATCAAACTGCTCGGCGGTGCCGCGCAGCAGGTGGGCACGCATCTTGTCGCGCATGGCCACCACCTCCTCGCGCAGTGCCGCCTCCCGATGGCGACTGAGCACAGCCTGGCGAATACGGTTGAACTCAGCCGTGATGGCCGATTCACCCACCACGGCCCGGGCCCGCACCAGCGCCTGATGCTCCCAAGTCCACGCCTCCTGCTGCAGATAGTGTTCATAGGCATGCAGGGAGGAGACCAGCAGCCCCGAGTCGCCGGAGGGGCGCAGGCGCATATCCACCTCGTAGAGGATGCCGGAGGGGGTGCGGGTGCCAAAGAGGTGCAGAATGCGCTGCGCCAGACGCACATAGAACTGGCGCACATCTATCGGTTTAATGCCGTTGGTGACCCCATTCGGGTCACCGCCATGCAGGAAAACCAGATCCAGATCCGAACCATAGCCCAGCTCTATCCCTCCCAGCTTGCCATAGGCCACCACACAGAAGGCGCGTTCGCCTGTCGCTACCGTATGCGGCGGCAGACCATAACGCTCGGTGAGCTGCACCCAGGCCTGAGTCACCACCTCATCCAGGATCGCCTCGGCAAGCCAGGTCAGATGGTCGCTCACCTTCATCAGCGGCAGGGCGCCGACTATATCGGCGGCACTGATCCGCAACAACTGGATCTGTTTGAACTGCCGCAGCGCCTCCATCTGCTGCTCCACATCCTCCTCCGGCACCCGCAGCAGGTACTGGCGCAGCTCCTCCCGGTACTGATCCAGTGGCGTGGGGTGGTAGAGCTGCTTGGGATCCAGCAACTCATCCAGCAGTATGGGGTAACGGGCCAATTGCTGGGCCACCACCTCACTGGCATCACACAACTGCAGCAACTGGTTGAGTACGCCGGGGTTTTCCACCAGCAGTTGCAAATAGGCCGAGCGGGTAATGATCTGCGCCAGCAGGGCCTGGACTCGCTCAAAGAGTGGCGCCGGACGCGCATGGTTGCAAACCGCCTGCAGCAGGCGTGGCATCAAGCGGTTGAGCGCCTCGCGCCCCTGCGGGCCGATGGCTCGCTTCTGGCACGCCTCATGAAAACTCTGCCAGTGGCGGGCCAGGGTCTCGGGATCCTGGGCACACAGGGGGGTGAAGAGGGGCAGGCTCTCCTCCAGGGTCAGGGAGGTGAGCCAGAGATCGTTCCAGATCTGCGGCACATCATCCTGCTCCCCCTGCTCCTCACCTATGACGGCGACGAACTCGCTGTGTACCTGGTTCATCACCTGATCCAGCGCCTGGTGGAAGCTGGCCCAATCCGGGTAGCCCAGCACTGTGATGAGGCGCAGCCGATCCCGCTCGCACTCGGGCAGGGTCTGGGTCTGCTGATCGCCTATCTCCTGCAGCACATTCTCCACCCGCCGCAGGAAACGGTAACTGGCGGTAAGCGCCTCCGCCACACCAGGCTCCAGGGCGCCGCTGCGATCCAGCTCGGCCAAGACGGCTGGCAGATGGCGGATCTGCAGGGCCCGCTCACGCCCGCCGCGAATAAGTTGGTAGACCTGGGCGATAAACTCCACCTCGCGGATGCCCCCGGCCCCCAGCTTGATGTTCTCCTTGAGCCCCTTACGCCGCACCTCGGCCGCTATCATCCCCTTCATCTTGCGCAGGGCATCAATGGCGCCAAAGTCGATGTAACGGCGGTAGACGAAGGGCTTGAGCAGTTGTTGCAGCTCGGCTCCCTCTCTACTCACTGGGCCAAGCACCCTGGCCTTGACCATGGCATAGCGTTCCCAGTTCCGGCCATGGTGCTGATAGTAATCCTCCATGGCGGCAAAGCTCACCGCCAGCGGGCCTGCCTCGCCAAAGGGGCGCAACCGCATATCGACGCGAAACACCTGGCCATCAGCCGTGGGCTGATGCAGGGCGTTGATGAGTTGCTGGCCCAGACGGATGAAGAAGCTCTGGTTATCCAGGCTGCGGCGCCCACCCTGGGTTTCGCCATTTTCGGCATAGCAGAAGATGAGATCGATATCCGAGGAGAAGTTGAGCTCACCGCCCCCCAGTTTGCCCATGCCCAACACCTGCAGGGTCTGCGCCTGGCCATCCATACTGGTCGGTACGCCCTGCTCGCGGCACGCCTTGGCATAGAGCCAGGCCAGGGTCTGACTGATCAGCTCATCGGCGAGCGTGGTGAGATGAACAAAGCTCTCCTCCACCTCGGCCCGTCCCAACAGCTCACGCCAGGCGATGACCATCATCTGCTGACGACGGAAGCGACGCAGCGCCGTTTTCAGCTCCTCTTCACTCTGCATAGGGGCCAGCATCTCCGCCAGGCGCGACCCATACTCCTGCTGCCGGCTGGCCTGCTGTAGCCAGCCTGAGGTCACTATCTCCACCAGCAGATCCGGCGCCAATGCCGCCGAGTCGGCAATAAAATCCGAAAGGCCAAAGATCAGGCGCAGTTCGGCCTCATGGGGCGCCAGCAGGCTCTGCTGCGCCTCCGACAGCCGGGCCCACAGCCTTTGCCATTGGCGCTCGGCCAGTTCCAGAAGCGGAGCAGGTAGTTGCAACATCACATATCCTTCTTACAGCCAAGCCGCTCTAGGTGCGGGTTAATCAAGGGGTCTTAGAGGGTGTCAACGTCATCGCCGACTTGGCGCCAATAGGGAACCATGGTCAGGGCCTGCTGCCGCGCCTGATCCAGCTCTATGAGTCGGGGTTCGAGCCGGGTCGTCAGCCAGTCACCCAACTCCAGGCGCGCCGAGGTCGAGAGGGAACCAGCCACACCATCCAGTACCTCGAACAGCTCCAGCTCTTCCATGTGGCGCAAGATATTGAGCCAAGGCAGGCGGAACCCCTCCTGTAGCTGGCCATCGAACAGGGCGGCAAAGCTGACCCCGGCCAACAGGTTGCGGCGCAGTTGCCCCACCAGGGCCAGGTAGCGGGCATAATCCAGGCTGGGCACCACCATCTCCTCGTCATGCAGCTCGCCCCAGCTCTGCTCCAACTGTGCCTGGGCATAACCCAGCAGCGACTCGCTAGCCACATCGGCACGCTCAGGCTTGAGCTGCTCGGTATAGAGCCACTGGCTCAATGCCAGCATCAGACGACCATAGCGGGGTGAGCTGAATAGCGCCTGCAAGGCTGCCCAACCGGGTAGGGTTTGCTGCCGTATCAACAACACCCGCAGCAACTCATCATGCCCCTTCAATGCCTTGAAGTAATGGCCCCGTTCGGCGGTGAGCCGCTCCAGGGCGTGAGCCTCATCCAACCAGGCCAGCTCGCGCTCCAACCAGCTCAGATCCTCTTGCCAGTGACGCGGGCTCAACATCATCAGCTCGTCACCGAAGAGCAGCTGCGCCTGTTGCAGCAAAGCAATGCCATTGCGTAGCTGACTCAAGGCCGCCAGCGAGGGCTGCTCCATGAAGAGCTGCTCATGGTATTGCCAATGAGCCACACCGTAATTGAGTACGGTAAATAGCGCGGCGCGCACGCTCTGCGCCACGGTTACAGGGGCGAAGCTCATGCGCTGCACCTCGGGCTCGGGCGACAAGCCCGCCAGGCGATAACCGCGCTGGGCCTTGGAGATGCTGCCCAACCGCAAGCCGCCCAACGCCAGCAAGTCGCCAGCCAGGGTGAATAGACTCTGAGGGTTCCCCTGCAACAGCTCCAACTCCAGCTCGCACAGGGGCTCCTGACGATCGTCTACGGCTATGACTCCCTGATCAAAGGCCAACTCTATCTCGCTGCCATCTTTCAGCAGCAGGCTCCAGGCCTGACGACGAAAGTCGGTGCGAAATTGCGGGCGTAGCTCATTCTGCAGCGCCCCCACATCCGTGCCTTGTGGCCAGATGGTGGCAGGAAAATCCGCCAGTTGGGGCCAGTCGCCACTCAGCGGCGTGGTGTACTCAGGTCGCTGGTGCAGGCCGGCCACAGCCTGCCCGCCACACTTGATGGTCTGCTCGCGCTGACCATCCTGGCTGCGAATGCGCAAGCCGCATCGCCAGCTACGCAGCCGTTGATCCGGGGTATCAAAATAGCTGTTGGCCAGTTGGCGATCGCTGCGAGACAACAGGGTGTATGAGGAGAGTTTTTCGGCCAACTCGGCAGAAATATCGCGATTGGCCAGGAATTTTAGTTCTACTTCAGTGGTCATCAGACAAGTCCGCTAGGGAATATTCAGGGTAGGGCGTCGGAAGCTGAATGAGTATTAAACAGCTAGACTGCCTATTAGGGAACTCGGTTCTTTCCCGCTATGGCTTCGGCTACGATGCGCCGACACTAGAGCTGGACGCACACAAATTCACCGACATAGGTTGCATGAATGCCAGTAAATACCATATTGGGACTGTTTGCCAAGTCTCCCATCAAGCCCTTGCAGAAACATATGGCCACAGTTCACAACTGCTGCTGCCAATTACGTCCCTTCATCACGGCCGTCCAGGCTGGAGAGTGGCAAACCGCGGAACAGCACCAGTTACAGATAGCCCGGCTGGAGCGTGAAGCCGATGCACTCAAGCGCGAGATCCGTCTACGCCTGCCCCGAGGCCTATTCATGCCGCTGGCCCGAACCGATCTGCTGGAGCTCTTGACCCAGCAAGACAAGATAGCGGACCGGGCCAAGGATATCGCCGGTTTAATGCTGGGGCGGCGACTGGCCATGCCAGCCGATCTCGGCCCTGACTTTATCGCCTATCTGGAGCGCTGTCTGGACGCCACCGCGCTGGCCGCCAGCGCCATTGGTGAGCTGGATGATCTGCTGGAGACCGGCTTTCGTGGTCGCGAACTGGAGCTGGTCGAGCAGATGGTGCATCAACTGGACGAGATCGAAGACGATACCGACCAGTTGCAAGTCTCGCTGCGTCAACAACTCTACGCCCGAGAAGGCGAACTCTGTGCTATCGACGCCCTGTTTCTCTACAAGGTGCTGGAGACCATGGGCGATCTCGCCGATCAAGCCGACCGTGTCGGAGCCCGCCTTGAGCTGATGCTGGCCCGTTAACGCCGACCACAAGAGTAAGAGTAAAGATGGATATTATTTCCCAATATGGCACCCAGTTGGTGCTGATTGCGGCCGCTTTCGGCTTTTTAATGGCCTGGGGGATTGGTGCCAATGATGTCGCCAATGCCATGGGCACCTCGGTGGGGACCAAATCCCTGACCATACGTCAGGCGATCCTCATCGCCATGATTTTCGAGTTTGCGGGGGCCTATCTGGCGGGAGGCGAAGTGGCCTCCACCATCAAGGACGGCATCATCTCCACCGCGGCCTTTACCCAACACCCTGAGCAGTTGGTGCTGGGCATGATAGCCGCCCTGCTGGCCGCCGGCATCTGGCTGGTGCTGGCCTCCTACTATGGTTGGCCCGTCTCCACCACCCACTCCATCATAGGGGCCATAGTCGGCTTCTCCTTGGTCAGCGTGGGGCCGGACGCCGTACAGTGGAACAAGTTTGGCGGCATAGTCGGCTCCTGGGTGCTCACCCCTGCCCTTTCCGGCGTGATCGCCTACCTGCTGTTTATCAGCGTCCAGCGCCTGATCTTCAATACCCCCAATCCCCTGCAAAGCGCCAAGCGCATTGCCCCTTGTTATATCTTTCTGACGGCGCTGGTGATCTGCATAGTCACGCTGCAAAAGGGGCTAAAACATGTTGGTCTAGCCATGAGCACCCAGGAGAGCCTGCTGCTCTCCGCAGTGATCTCCCTGCTGTGTGGCGCCCTGGGCTGGTGGTTTATCCATCGTCTGAACTTCAATCCCCAGGCCGACCGCCATATGCACTACACCAATGTGGAAAAGGTCTTTGCCGTACTGATGGTGGTCACCGCCTGTGCCATGGCCTTTGCTCACGGCTCCAATGATGTGGCCAATGCCATCGGCCCCCTCTCGGCCGTGGTCGCTACCGTCAGCAGCGCCGGTGAGATCGCGGCCAAGAGCCACATCGACTGGTGGGTACTGCCCCTGGGGGCCATCGGCATAGTGCTGGGGCTGGCCATCATGGGCCACAAGGTCATGGCCACGGTCGGCACCGGCATCACGCAGCTGACGCCCAGCCGCGGCTTTGCCGCTCAATTGGCCACCGCCAGTACCGTAGTGATCGCCTCTGGCACTGGCCTGCCCATCTCCACCACCCAGACCCTGGTGGGGGCCATCATGGGGGTTGGCCTGGCCCGCGGTATCGCCGCCATCAACCTGGGCGTGGTGCGCAATATCGTCATCTCCTGGGTCATCACCCTGCCGGCAGGCGGCATACTGGCCATTGTCATTTTCTATCTGCTGCAGTGGTTATACGCATAACTAACCGAGTGCCTTGCCTAGGCAGGGCACTTTTTCGGTTGTCCTAACACGCCGCTCCCCCTATGCTGCAGACTCTTATCTCGACAGGACCATTCGTGTGAAATCACTGTACCGCCCCCTGCTGCTGACCCTGCTATTGAGCCAGTACCCTGCCATGTCGGCCCATGCCGCCGATACTCGCTATGTCTCCGATGAGGTCTACACCTTCCTGCGCACCGGGGCTGGCAAACAGTTCCGTATCCTCGGCAGCATCAAGGCAGGAGAAGCGGTCGAGCTACTGGCCATGAGCCCGGAGGGCAAGTATGCCCAGGTGCGTGATGGCAAAGAGCGCACCGGCTGGATCCTGGCTGAAGAGCTGCAGAGCCAGGAGAGCTTTCGCTTGCAGAGCGAACGCCTGCAGCAAGAGGTGGCGCAGCTGAAACACCAACTGGATAACGTAGACTCTGACCAGGCTCGGGAGTTGAAGAGCAAGAGCGAGCGCCTGAGTCAGGCGGAAGCCCAACTGCAGCAGCAGAGTTCACAACTGGAGAGCCAGGAGAAGATCCTGAGCCAACTGAAGCAGGAGAATGAGGAGCTCAAGGCCAGCCTGGGCACTCAGGAGCGGGATCAGCTGTTCCACTGGCTACGCCAGGGCGGCTTGATTGCCGGTGGCGGCCTGTTGATTGGCCTGCTGGTACCCTATTTGCCCCGCCCTCGCCGCCGACAGAAGGATCGTTGGCTAAACTGAGAGTTCACGGCACACCCTAAACCAACATAATGACGAGTGGAGAAGAGGATGAAACTAGCCTACTGCCTACCCCTGCTGCTGAGCCTGTTGACCGCCTGCGCCGCCCCTGGGGATACCCCCAGCCAACAGCGCGGCGCCATCCAGGCCATGCGCAGCGATACCCTGGGCAAACTGTATAAACTCAAGCCCGAGGTGCGCAAAGAGATCCGCTCGGCAGCGGGCTATGCCGTCTTCTCCAACATCAACAATAATCTACTCTTTGTCAGCAGTGGCAACGGCTACGGCGTCGCCCACGACAATCGCAGCGGCAAAGATACCTACATGAAGATGGCCAGCGTCGGGGTAGGGTTGGGACTGGGCATCAAGGACTTCCAGGCCGTAATCCTGTTCAAGGATAGAGCCGCCTTCACCCAGTTCCTGGAGCAGGGGTGGGATGCCAATGTGCAGGCCGATGCGGCAGCCAAGTCCGGCAAGAAAGGGGCTGCCCTCTCCGAAGCCGCTCATCCTGAGTATGAGAAGATCAAGGTCTACCAGCTGACCAATGCCGGCCTAGCCCTGCAAGCCACGGCTCAGGGCTATAAATATTGGCCCGATGACGATCTGAATGGCCGGAAACCAGCGCCGGTCACCAGCGTGAAATAGGTGACAACCCCAAGTACGCAAAAGGCCGCTCCGAAGAGTGGCCTTTTGCTTTTATGCGTGTTGCTCTCGCTCAGCGGCCCAAACCATTCCAGTCAGTGAGCGCGGGCAGGCTGAAGCTCTGGCTGCCGATGCGAAAGATGCTGGCATCAGACTGGATCTGCAACAAACTTAACCCAGGGAATACCTCGGCCCCCTCATGGTAATCGCGGCCATTGAGCGTGATGGTGCGATTGGCCGGGGTCGAGGAGTAGACATGGGAGCTATAGCGCAGTGGCGGCACCTTGCCGCTGACACTGGCAGGCAGGGCGGAGAGCGGCTCAGCGGAAGGCGCCGGCGTCTCAGCCTGGGGCGGCTGGATCTCCGGCATGGAGCTATCACCCGCCGGCGTTTCCAGCGCCTGCATGAAACGCTTGGCCAGGGTCGGGGAGACCCCATCCAGGTTGAGCTTATCCAACTCGGGGTTGCGCTTGGGCTCGCTCTGGGTAGGCGCGGCCACTGTGGTGGTCGGCGGCAGTATCACCTCGGGCTCACTCATCTCGGGTACCGGCAGGGGCTGAGTGTTGAACTCATATTGGCGGCTGGCCAAACCATAGGGCAAAGCGGTCAGCTGCTTGACCTCGATACGCTCCTCGCGGGGGTGGTTGTTCCACCAGTGCCAGCCATAGTTACTGGCCGCCCCCAAGAGTAGACAGAGCGGCAAGCCCAAAGCCCAGGTGAGCAGGGTGCCCAGCCAGTTGCGCTCACGTTCGACACCGAGCCCTAAGCTGGCCTCAAAGGCGCTGCCGGGTTTGTCAGCTTGCCGCTTGGCGGAGAGTAAAATCGACATCAGCTGGCACTCCCTTCATCTGCAACGCCACTTTCATGACTTAAACCGGGCTCATCCGCTGGCTCCTCATCGCTCGATAAGGGGCGATCCAGCCGCGGCATCACCTCATGACTACGCGCATTGAGACGGATCAACGTCTGAGTCCCGGCGACCCCATCGGCTTGCAAGCCTTCGGCCTGCTGGAAGCGTTTGAGCTTGTCAGCCAGCGCGCCATCAAACTTGCTAACCTTGCGCGGCCGCTCCTTGAAGGCCTGACTCAGGGCATTCTCCAGCCACTGCAGATCGGCGCCACTGCTGCGCGGGGTGATGAGACGGCTGCCACTCTTGGGCAAGCGCCAGAGCAGGGTGTACTCATCGCCCCAGGCCTGCTCCAGCCAGCTACGATCCACACTCCAGCTCTCGCCATCGATCAGCAGGTCGGCACGCTTGTCGTCCAGGCGCAACAGGTCGGCGTAGAACTCCTGGGCGTTTTCGTCGAACAACCGGATCAGTACCGGGTGGTCAATGGCGGCGACATCAGCCAGCTTGGCACTCCCCTGCTGACAGAGCAGCCCAACCCGCGTCGCCGCAGCACAATTAGCTTCATCCAGCATGGCCTCATAGCCCCAGATGCGATAGAGCTGCACCATGGCCTCATCCTGATAACTGGCCTGCTGAATCGCCTTGGCAAAGCGTTTCATCACCTTGGCATCGGGTGGCAACTTGATGGGCACCTCGATGCGGGTCACCTGTTGTTCGGGGAAGAAACCCCACTTCTGCCAACCAAACCAACCCGCCAGCAACATCAAGAGGCCGCAGAGGGCAAAGGCCACCGCCCCCAACTTACCATTGTCACGATCCCGAATGCCCATAGCATCGAAGGCCGCCTGGATCAGCAACTTCTCGGCTATCTTGGGCTTACCCTCGGCAAAAGCACCCAGCAGAGCCCGCTCACAGATGAGGTTGATGATGCGGGGAATGCCGCCGCTCAGGCGGTGCAGGGCGCGGATGGCGCCGCTGGTGAAGAGGGGTTGCACACAGCCCGCCACCTGGAGACGAAAACGCACATAGGCGTCCACATCGTCCCGAGAGAGCGGCAGCAAGTGATAACGGGCCGTGATGCGCTGGGCCAACTGCCGCAACAAGGGCTGGCGCAGCAGTTGCTGCAACTCGGGCTGACCTATGAGCACCACCTGTAACAGCTTGGCATCATCGGTCTCCAGGTTAGTCAGCAGGCGTAACTGCTCCAGCACCTCAGGAGAGAGATGCTGGGCCTCATCGATCAGCAGCAAGGTCTTGCGCCCTGCCGCCTTGTTGGCCAGCAGGTGTTGATGCAGCAGATCAAACAGCTCTTTGATGCCCGCCTCGGGGCCATAGCCCAGCTTGAACTCATCGCAGATGGAGGCCAGCAGCTCACGCTCGGTCAGGGTTGGGTTGATCACCAAAGCCAGATCACTGTCCGCAGGCAGCTGCTGGCGCAAGCAACGGGAAACAGTGGTCTTGCCGGTGCCCACCTCGCCGGTGAGCAACACGAAGCCACCGCCGTCATGGAGTCCATAGTTAAGATGAGCCAGCGCCTCAGTATGGCGCTCACTCATGTAAAGATATTTGGGATTGGGCGAGATGGAGAAGGGACTCTCCTTCAGGCCAAAAAACGCTTTGTACATACTGCCTCTCCCTGCAGAGATCGCACCTGGCGCGGGCTTTTCGCCCCCAAGGGTACGAATGAGAGCCACTACGGCTGCGGGTCGATCTCCTGACTAGGCGGCAGGTTAAAGCCAGCACAGAGGGATGTCAAAGCAGATATACTTTCGCGACAATAGGGAGCCGCATCGGGCAGCAAACTGCATCGCTTGCTGCTTTTTTACGCCGAGCGCCGGCTTGACGGCTCGGTCGTCGTTTTCCTTGGCCAGAATCCAGTCGTAATGCATTGGGCCTGGCGGATCTGAATCGTAACGAGGTGAGTGTGCAAATCTATCTGGTGGGTGGCGCCGTGCGCGACAAATTGCTGGGGCTCCCGGTCACGGAGCGGGACTATGTGGTGGTCGGCGCCCGTGCCGAAGAGCTGCTGGCCCAAGGGTTCGTGGCCGTGGGGCGCGACTTTCCGGTCTTCTTGCACCCCACCAGCAAGGAGGAGTACGCCCTGGCGCGTATCGAGCGCAAACAGGGCCACGGCTATACGGGCTTTGCCTGCTACGCCGCGCCCGAGGTGACGCTGGACGAAGATCTGCTGCGCCGGGATTTGACCATCAACGCCATTGCCGAGGCCGCGGATGGCACCCTGCATGATCCTTATCAGGGCCAGGCCGATCTGCAAGCCAAGTGGCTACGCCATGTCTCCCCTGCCTTCAGCGAAGATCCGCTGCGGGTGCTGCGCACGGCTCGCTTCGCCGCCCGCTTCCACCATCTGGGGTTTCGTGTCGCCCCGGAGACCCAAGCCCTGATGAGCGAACTGAGCCACAGTGGCGAGCTGGCACACCTGACCCCGGAGCGGGTCTGGAAGGAGCTGGAGAAGGTGCTGACCGGCGACAACCCCCACATCTTCTTTCAGGTGCTGCGCGACTGCGGTGCCCTGCAGGTACTCTTCCCCGAGCTGGATCGGCTGTTTGGCATACCCGCCCGCCCCCAGTGGCACCCGGAAGTGGATACTGGCATTCACGTCCTGATGGCCATAGCGCAGGCCGCCCTCCTGAGCCCGGAGCTGGCGGTGCGCTTTGCCACCCTCTGTCACGACTTCGGCAAGGGGCTGACCCCAGCCGCCATACTGCCTAGCCATCATGGTCACGGCGAGCGGGGCCTCCCCCTCATCCGTGCCTTTTGCCAGCGCTATCGGGTACCGAACGAGTATAGGGATCTGGCCCTGCTGGTGAGTGAATACCACAGCATCATCCACATAGCCCTGGAGTTGCGCACCTCGACCCTGCTCAAGTTCTTCGACAAGGCGGATGGCTGGCGCAAACCGGAGCGCATCGCCCAACTGCTGGCCTGCTGTCGGGCTGACTTTCATGGTCGCCTGGGTTTTGCCGACAAGGAGTATCCGGAACCCACCTATGTCGCCGAGGCCTTTGCTGCCGCCCAAGCGGTGCCGGTCCAGCCCATCATAGCCGCGGGCTTCCAGGGCGAAGCCATCCGCCAGAAGCTGGGGCGCGAGCGCCAACTGGCCATCCGTGCCGTGCGGGATCGCTGGTTGGAGCGCTAACCGCCCTGAACAGACATCACCAAAAGTACTGACTCCGGGGTAATCGAAGACAAAAGCAGGGGTATTCCCTTTCGCCAACACGCCGTAAACCCATCCCTGGGGGCTCGATGGCGGCATCCTTGCTGCCAACGGTTGACTCAATGGGAACACTCCCTGCTTTATCTGATGAGCATGACCGACTCCAGGGCCTTCCTATTGCCGTGGGGAGGCCCCATCAGACCACAAACACCAACAGGGCCATACCAAGTGCCAACCGGTAGAGAACAAAAGGCCACAAGCCCACATGGGCCAGCAGTTTGAGAAAGAGGTGGATCACCAGGAGCGCACTCAGAAACGAGATGCCCATGCCGAGGATCACCTGACGCCACTCCACCACGGCAGCCGAATTCAGCAGCTTCATGCCCTCATAGCCCCCCGCCATCAAGATGATGGGGATGGAGAGCAGGAAGGAGAAACGCGCCGCCGCCTGGGGCTTGAGCCCCAACAACAAACCCGCCGTCATGGTGATACCGGAGCGGGAGGTGCCAGGAATGAGTGCCAGCGCCTGGGCCAGACCGATCAACAGGGCCTGGTTTAATGTCAGGCTATGGAGCTCCTCACGCTTGTCACCGTAGCGATCCGCCACCCACATCAGCAGTCCAAAACTGATGGTGGTGAAGGCAATGACCAAGGAGGAGCGCAGGTAAAAGCTGAGCAGTTGGTTAAACAGCAGACCCGCCAAGGCCGCAGGGACTGTGGCCAGCAACAGACACCAGGCCAGGCGACCCGATTCATTCATGCGCTTGGTATGCAGGGAGTCGATAAAGGCCGACGTCAGCGTTTGCAGATCACGCCGAAAATAGAGCAGTACGGCGGCCAAGGTCCCCAAGTGCACAGCGACATCGAAGGCCAACCCTTGATCTGGCCAGCCAAGCAGCTTGGAGGGCAGGATCAAATGGGCAGAGCTGGAAACCGGCAGGAACTCGGTGAAGCCCTGGATCAAGGCCAACACCAGTACGTGTAAATCAGACATATTGCTCCCTTGGATGAAATACGAGCCAGCCAGCGCAAACGCCGCTAACTAACTGAGAACTGCTGGGGCAGTTTTACCAACTTACCGCCGTTAAAGGCTGCAAACTGGCGTCATATTGCTGCCAAAGTTGGGCCAAGGTCTGCCCCACGACCGGATGCCAATAATCAGGGGCCAGTTCGGCGAAGGGGCGCAGCACAAAGGCGTTGGTCAGAATTTCCGCCCGCGGCAGTTGCACCGGTGTACTCATCACCCTCTGATCATAGGTGAGCAGATCCAGATCTAGGGTGCGGGGTGAGAATTTTTTGGCCTCCAGAGTGCGACCATGGGCATACTCGATCTCACGCAATTGGGCCTGCACTTGCTCAACTTCCAGCTCAGTATCGGCCCCCGCCACCAAATTGTAGAAGTTGGAGCCGACAAAACCGACCGCCGCACTCTCATAGACGGTGGAGTGATGTAGACCGGGAAAGTGGCGAGCCAAGGCCTGCAGACCACGCTGCAGATAGTGCTCCCGCTCTATGTTGCTCCCCAGACCGATGTAAATACGCGCCATCACGCCTCCCGCACTATCTCGACCCCGACACCACGCGCCGTCACCACGGCGGTGGGCTTGGTTACCCTCACCTTGACCCGAGGCACAGCAAACTCCTGCAGTATCAGCGCCGCCACGCGCTCAGCCATGGTCTCAACCAGCTCGACCGGAGAAGCCTGCACCAGCTCGGTCACCCGATTGGCCACATAGGCATAATCCAGAGCCAGCGCCAGGTCATCCTGCTCACCCGCTGGACGCGTGTTGTAATCCATCTCCAGATCGAAGATCAGCCGCTGAGTGATGCCCTTCTCCCACTCATAAACGCCAATGGTACACAGCACTTCTAAACCGGAGATAAATACCTTATCCATTTCACCCTCTTTAATTTTTTATCTGTCGCTACGCTTCTTTCATCCCATGGAGCGGGCGCGCATCGTCTTCTAAAACATAGTACTCTCAGGCGGAGTAATTTCGCGCCTAGTTCCCCTGAGTCTGGAGCCGAGCGATCTCGCCAGCTTGACTGATTTTGTCACCCAGGCAGGAGGTCGGATACCTCTACCGCTCATTTGAGCCTATGATCAGGGACAGAGCCGGGATCTTACTCCAGCAAACCCGGAAGACAAACCTAGAGCGCCCATGACAGCCTTCAGTCTCGCCATGATCATTCTCGCCTATCTGGGCGGTTCCATCTCTAGCGCCGTACTGGTGAGTCGGCTCTATGGCCTGCCCGACCCCAGGGAACATGGTTCTCACAACCCCGGCACTACCAATGTGCTGCGACTGGGTGGTCGCACCGCGGCCCTGTGGGTGTTGCTGTGTGACATGCTCAAGGGCACCCTGCCGGTCTATTTAGCCTGGTATCTGAGACTTCCCCCCTTCACGCTGGGCCTCATAGGCGTGGCCGCCTGTTTGGGACACATGTACCCGCTCTTCTTCCACTTTCGCGGAGGTAAGGGCGTCGCCACCGCCCTAGGCACCATGATGCCCATTGGCCTGGACATGGGGGCCATGATGTTGGCCACTTGGCTGCTGGTGCTGGTCGGAACGGGTTATTCCTCACTGGCTGCCCTGATCGCCGCCCTGCTGGCCCCGCTCTACACCTATTGGCTCAAACCCGAATATACCCTGCCGGTATCCATGCTCTGCTGCCTCATCATCTACCGGCACCATGAGAATATCCACCGCCTGCTCAATGGTCAGGAGGACAGGATCTGGCGCCGCAAGGCTCGCGCGCAACGCCGGCAGACGAAACTCACCACAGGTGAAGATAAAAAAAGCGGTGAGTGATCACCGCCCTTGAATTTCTCCATCACGCCCAATGACTCACAGGGGCGGCAGCTCTTCCAGGCTCCAGCGTGGTTTGACCGACACCTCCAACCCCACACTCTGCCCCGCCTTCAATCGCTGCAAGCCCGCATAGGCGATCATGGCGCCGTTATCGGTGCAATATTCCGGGCGCGGGTAGAAGACCTCACCCTTGAGCTCATCCATCATCTGCGCCAACTGCTCCCGCAACTGGCGATTAGCGCTGACGCCCCCGGCCAGCACCAGACGCTTGAGACCGGTCGCCTTGAGCGCACGCTTGCACTTGATGGCCAGGGTATCCACCACAGCACACTGAAACGCATGGGCGATATCGGCCCGGGTCTGCTCATCACTGCCCTGGGCATGGATGGTGTTAGCGGCAAAGGTCTTCAGACCCGAGAAACTAAAGTCGAGGCCGGGTCTATCCGTCATGGGGCGCGGAAAGAGAAAGCGCCCCGGCGTCCCCTGTTCGGCCAGCTTGGAGAGACGTGCCCCCCCCGGGTAGTCGAGTCCCAGCAGCTTGGCCGTCTTGTCGAAGGCCTCACCCGCCGCATCGTCCACCGACTCACCCAAAATCTGGTAGCGGCCTATGCCATCCACCCGCACCAGCAGGGTGTGACCACCGGAAACCAGCAGGGCGACGAAGGGAAACTCGGGGGCGTGCGTCTCCAGCATGGGAGCCAGCAAATGACCCTCCATATGATGCACGGCCACTGCCGGTTTGCCCCAAGCCATGGCCAGGCTGCGCCCTATGGTGGCGCCGACCAACAGAGCCCCCACCAGACCCGGGCCTGCGGTATAGGCGATGCCGTCGATCGAGTCAGGATCACACTGGGCTTCGGCCAGCGCCTCAAGGATCAAGGGGATCGTTTTGCGGACATGATCACGGCTGGCCAGTTCCGGCACAACCCCACCGTAATCGGCATGCAGCTTGACCTGGCTATATAATTGGTGCGAGAGGATCCCAAGTTGATCGTCGAAGATCGCGATCCCGGTCTCGTCACAGGAGCTTTCAATACCTAAAACACGCATGGAGGGAAAAAATCACTGTCAAATCGAGGTCGGTATGTTACCCTCCGCCCGTTTTTTACACCAGTCTCTTCTGATAAGGGTTTACTTTGCTCGCCCGATCAGATTAGAATTTCGCACCATTTTTAGTCGGGCGGACCATATTGCGGTCAGCCGTAAAATATCTCTGAGGTGAGAGGCACATGCCAGTAATTAAAGTACGTGAAAACGAGCCGTTTGATGTCGCCCTGCGTCGCTTCAAGCGTTCTTGCGAAAAAGCCGGTGTTCTGGCTGACGTTCGTAGCCGTGAATTCTACGAAAAGCCAACCACTATTCGTAAGCGCGCCAAGGCTTCTGCCGTAAAGCGTCATGCCAAGAAACTGGCTCGCGAAAACGCACGTCGTAATCGTCTGTACTAATCGCGTTGACGGAGTGACTCGGTCATGTCTCTACAGGAACAACTGAAGAGTGAATTGAAGACGTCGATGCTCGCCAAAGATAAGGTGCGCGTCGGAACTATTCGTCTGTTAATGGCCGAGATCAAGCAAAAAGAGGTCGATACCCGTACCGAACTCTCTGATGACGAGATCCTTGCCGTGCTGACCAAGATGGTCAAGCAACGCAAGGATTCCATCAGCCAGTTTGCCGCTGCTGGTCGTCAGGATCTGGTCGATGTTGAATCTGCCGAGATCCAGATCTTGCAAGCCTTCTTGCCTCAGCCCCTGAGCGAGGCCGAGATCGATGCTCTGATTGAACACGCCGTAACCCAACTCTCTGTAACCAGTATGCAGGAGATGGGCAAGGTGATGAATGCACTTCGTCCCCAACTCCAGGGGCGAGCCGATATGGGCGTCGTAAGCGCCAAGATCAAGGCGCGACTGGCCTAACCCATTCGTGACGATCCCAGTAAGCCGCGCATCCTATGATGGCGCGGCTTATTTATTTGTGCGACCTTACTGTCTGAAACTCGGGTAGCCGCTCCATGGCTCCCCTGCGCGTCACCCCCCATCCAACGAGTAGATCCAGACATGGCAGGCAAGATCCCGCAATCCTTTATCGAAGATCTTCTGGCCCGAACCGACATAGTCGACCTGATCGATGGCCGTGTGCGGCTGAAAAAAGCCGGCAAAAACTACCAGGCCTGTTGCCCCTTCCATAACGAAAAGAGCCCCTCCTTCTCGGTCAGCCCGGAGAAGCAGTTCTACCACTGCTTTGGCTGTGGTGCCCATGGCAATGCCATAGGCTTTTTGATGGAGTATGACGGCCTCAATTTCCCCGATGCCATCGAAGAGCTGGCGGGCACCCTGGGGGTACCTGTCCCGCGCGAAGAGAATGGTCAGGGTGGATCGTCAGGATCCGCCCCCATGATCAGTGCGGATCACTATCAGCTGATGGAACAGGCCAGCCGCTTCTTTCAAGGCCAGTTGCGCAACTCCAGCGCCGCCATCGACTATCTCAAGGGGCGTGGGCTCAGCGGCGAGGTTGTGAAGAAGTTTGGCATCGGCTACGCGCCAGCAGGGTGGGATGGGCTGCGCCAACTGCTGGCTCGCAATCGGGAGCTGGAACAACAACTCATCACCCTGGGCATGTTGATCCAGAAGGATCAGGGGGGCAGCTATGACAGATTTCGCGATCGCATCATGTTTCCCATCCACGATCGTCGAGGCCGCATCATAGGTTTTGGCGGTCGCGTACTGGGAGATGGCACCCCCAAATACCTTAACTCGCCAGAAACCCCCATCTTTCACAAGGGAAAGGAGCTGTTTGGTCTCTATGAACTCAAGGAGGCGAACCGTAACCCGAGCCGCATCCTGATAGTGGAGGGCTATATGGATGTGGTGGCGCTAGGCCAGTATGGCATCGATTATGCGGTAGCCTCTCTAGGCACCGCCACCACCAGCGATCACATGCACCTGCTATTTCGCACCACACCGGAAGTGGTCTGCTGCTATGACGGCGACAATGCCGGTCGCGAGGCCGCCTGGCGCGCCTTGGAGAATGCCCTGCCTGGCTTGCAGGATGGCCGGGAGCTGAAGTTTGTCTTCCTCCCCCCGGAGCATGATCCTGACTCCTTCGTCCGCGCTCATGGTCGTGAGGTCTTCGAACAGCAGCTGGCAGAAGCCCAGCCCTTTGCCGACTTCCTGTTTGAGCGCCTGACCCGGGATCTTAACCTCTCCGGCGAAGCGGGGCAGAACGAGCTGGCCCAGAAAGCCGTGGCGCTGATCCGCCGAGTGCCAGAGGGCTTCACCCGGGAAGGGCTTATCACCAAACTCTCCCAGCGCCTGCGCTGGGGCGAGAATGAGCGCCGCCTGCGAGACATCATGGCGCGTCAGGAAAAACAGGAGAGCGAAGCGCCTCAGAGCCAAGCCGCTGGCCGCCCGACACAGAACAAGATGAAGCTGACCCTGGTGCGGCGCACCATAGCCCTGGTGGTACAACACCCCCAAGTCGCGGCACAACTGCCGCTGCTGCCCCAGGCGCTACTAGGGTTGCGGGAGCCCGGTGTCGGCTTTTTGTTGCAACTGCTCGAACTGCTGCACGACAAGCCCATGACGACCGGACAACTGCTCGAGCACTGGCGTGGCACCAAGGAGGGCGAAGGATTAGCACGACTGGCGATGCTGGAAGAGATAGCGGTGGGCGACAATATACTGCAGGAGATGGAAGACACCTGCGCCCGCCTCATCGATCGCTTCTTGCAGCAACGAGTCACGGATCTACAGAACAAGGCCTCAGCTGAAGGACTGAGTCAGGAGGAGAAGCAGGAGCTACTGTTGCTACT
This sequence comes from Pseudaeromonas sp. HNCC25DJ180, assembly GCF_055413345.1. Classification (NCBI taxonomy): domain Bacteria; kingdom Pseudomonadati; phylum Pseudomonadota; class Gammaproteobacteria; order Aeromonadales; family Aeromonadaceae; genus Pseudaeromonas; species Pseudaeromonas sp. HNCC25DJ180. Next base: position 16,209 of record NZ_JBVAYF010000010.1, on the reverse strand, counting down.
GACGGAGAGCAAATAACAAAATAATGGGCAAAAATGCGATCCAGACTTGCAATTCCGGCCGCCAGGCCCTATACCATACCCCACGCCCGGTTAACGGGAACTATCACCAGAAATTGAAGATAACAGAATTGAACCGACCGCTCAGCCCAGCCAAATGCCTTGGGCAACGGTCTTTTTACGCATTCATCAGGGTCAACGTGCAAAACTGGTCGATTTTTAGTATGATCGGCGGTTCGCGCGCCAATACCGCGCACTCTGGCGCAATCTCGCATCACCAACCGGATGAGTTCTATGGAGCATACCCCGCAGTCGCAGCTTAAACTCCTCGTTGCCAAAGGTAAAGAACAGGGCTACCTGACCTATGCCGAGGTGAACGATCATCTGCCACAAGATATCGTTGATTCGGATCAGATTGAAGACATTATCCAGATGATCAATGACATGGGTATCCAGGTGGTGGAAAGCGCCCCGGATGCCGATGACCTGATCATGACCGAAACGGCCCAAGACGAAGATGCAGCCGAAGCCGCCGCTCAGGTGCTCGCCTCGGTGGAGTCAGAAATTGGCCGCACCACGGATCCCGTCCGCATGTATATGCGCGAGATGGGTACCGTTGAGTTGCTCACCCGCGAAGGCGAAATCGACATCGCCAAGCGCATCGAAGATGGTATCAATCAGGTACAGAGCTCGGTCGCCGAGTATCCTGAGGCCATCACCTATCTGCTCGATCAGTATGACAAGTACGAAGCAGGCCAAATTCGCCTGGGCGACATCATAGCCGGCTTCGTCAATCTGGACGAAGACGATCTGCCTCCGACCGCCACTCACATCGGCTCCGAGCTCAGCGAAGATGAGCTGGCCGATGAAGACGATGATGAAGAGGAAGACGAAGAGAGCGAAGACGACGATAGCGATGATGACGGTGGTCCCGATCCAGAACTGGCCCGTGAAAAATTCGGCGATCTGCGCACCCAGTCTGAAGTAACCCGCGTTTCCATCAAGGCCCACGGCCGTGAAGACAAGCGGACCCAGATTGAAATCACCAAACTGGCCGACGTATTCCGTCAATTCCGCTTGGTGCCAAAGCAGTTTGACCGTTTGGTCAACAACATGCGCGAGATGATGGAGCGCGTACGGGTCCAGGAACGCATCATAATGAAGTGTTGCGTCGAGCGGGCCAAGATGCCGAAGAAAAACTTCGTCTCCCTGTTCACCAACAAAGAATCAGATCTGGCCTGGTTTGAACAGGCACGCAGTGGCGGCAAGTCCTGGTCTACCGCCCTCAACGACGTCTCCGAAGATGTGGAACGCGGCGTTGCCAAGTTGCAACAGGTGGAAGAAGAGACCGGTCTCTCCATCTCCCAGATCAAGGATATCAACCGTCGCATGAGCATAGGTGAGGCCAAGGCCCGCCGTGCCAAGAAAGAGATGGTGGAAGCCAACTTGCGTCTGGTGATCTCCATCGCCAAGAAGTACACCAACCGCGGTCTGCAATTCCTGGATCTGATCCAGGAGGGCAACATTGGCCTGATGAAGGCCGTGGATAAATTCGAATACCGCCGCGGCTATAAGTTCTCAACCTACGCCACCTGGTGGATCCGTCAGGCCATCACCCGCTCTATCGCGGATCAGGCACGCACCATTCGTATCCCGGTGCACATGATTGAGACCATCAACAAGCTCAACCGTATCTCCCGTCAGATGCTGCAGGAGATGGGGCGCGAGCCGAGCCCGGAAGAGCTGGCCAGCCGCATGGGTATGCCGGAAGACAAGATCCGCAAGGTACTGAAGATCGCCAAAGAGCCTATCTCGATGGAAACCCCCATCGGTGATGATGAAGACTCCCATCTTGGCGACTTTATCGAGGACACCACCTTGGCACTGCCAGCTGATGCGGCCACCGCAGAAAGCCTCAAGGCAGCCACCAAGGATGTTCTCGCTGGCCTCACCGCCCGTGAAGCCAAGGTCCTGCGCATGCGCTTCGGCATCGACATGAACACAGACCACACCCTGGAAGAGGTCGGCAAACAGTTTGATGTGACCCGCGAGCGGATCCGTCAGATCGAAGCCAAGGCGCTGCGCAAGCTGCGCCACCCCAGCCGCTCCGAGGTTCTGCGCAGCTTCCTGGACGAGTAGCCCGCAGAGAGCGTCTAGATGCAACGGGTTGCTGCTTTTATAAGCATCTAACCCGTTGATATCTGGACTATCTGAAACAGGATCTTTATAATCCTCCCCACATTCGGCCCCTTAGCTCAGCGGTCAGAGCAGGCGACTCATAATCGCTTGGTCCCCAGTTCAAACCTGGGAGGGGCCACCAAATAAATCAAAGGCTTACAGAGAAATCTGTGAGCCTTTCGTTTTTTGTGCGCCGGCAGGAAGCCCACACGCTTCGTCGCCTGTTTTAGCTGGCACATCCACAGCCCACCCCCTCTCCCTCCCATTTGAACTACGCTTTGCATAGAAGAGAACCTCGCGTTGCTCTTTCTTGACCACACAGGCAGGGCTAGTAGCGCCAGGCGGCACTCCAGGGAGGAAAGCCATGCAGCCATCACAGCACACAGCACAGGCGAGCCATTGGCCCAGGCTGGCCATCATAGCTGCGGTTGGCTTGCTGCTGGCACTGCCGCTGCTGCTCAATGGCTGTCCCCGCGGCCACGATATACTGCACCACCTCATCTTCAGCCATCACTTCACCGCACAGTTCTGGCAGGGGGAGCTCTACCCGCGCTGGCTGCAGAACATGAATGGCGGCTTCGGCAGCCCCGTCTTCTTTTTCTACGCCCCCCTGCCCTTCTGGGTGACGGCCCTGCTCTCGCCCCCCCTCTGGATAGAGGGCATCAGCACGCAACCACTGGCGATCAGTGCCACATTGGCCCTCATCGCCTCGGGGCTCACCGCCTATCTCTGGTTACAGAGTTTCTGCCTCCCTCGCCATGCCCTGCTGGCCGCCCTGATCTATATGGCACTGCCCTATCACCTGCTGGTCGATCTCTATATGCGTTTTGCCTTCGCCGAGTTCTGGAGCTTCGTCTGGATGCCGCTGATCCTCTACTACAGCCGCCATCTGGCTTTGGGCGCCCGCAGCGCCATCGGCTTGGCCTTCGCCCTGGCGCTGCTCATCCTCACTCATCTGCCCAGCTTCATCCTCTTCCTGCCTGTGGTGATAGGACACGCCCTGTTTGTCCCGACCGCCCGACATAGAGTGCACTCTCTGCTGATCCATGGCCTGGCCTGCGCGCTCGGGGTGGGGCTCGCGGCCCTCTACTGGTTACCGGCCATGACCACCCAGCAGCATGTCTCCATGCCCAGCATGTATACGGGCTTTCTCTTCTATGCCAACAGCTTTCTCGACAGTTGGCCCAACTTCCAAAATGGCTGGAGCTTTCGCCGCTATCTGAGTTTTATCTCGGTCTTGACGGCTGTGCTGGGTGGCTGCGCCTGGTGGGTAAGCCGCTCAGCCCCCGCTTGGCAACGGGAGCATAAATTCTGGCTGCTGGTTGCCCTAGGCGCGCTCTATATGATGTGGCCCATCAGCAAACCTGTGTGGGATTGGCTGCCAATAGTGCAGAAGGTGCAATTCCCCTGGCGTTTCGGCGGTGTGCTGGCCCTGGCCACCGTCGCCCTGATCGCCCTGGCGAGCACGGGAGTGGATGCAAAGATCAATGCCAAGGCCGCAACCTGTGGCTGGGCCGTACTGGGCCTGTTGCTGCTGAGTGAACTGCTGGTGGGGATCCAGCCCATGTTTATGCAACCGGTCAGCGAAGAGACCTCTCGCCAATCGCTGTTAACCTCCCGCAGCCCGTTGGAGTATCGCCCCCGCTGGGTTCCCCCCGAACTCTTCAGCTTTCAGCAGATTGGCCACTTCGCCAGCGATACAGCCAAGATCCAGAGCTTGCAGAGTGACACTCGCTGGCAACTACTGGCTTGGCAACCCAGAGCCATAGCGGTGCAAGTGACCGCCCCCACGGCCAGCCAACTGACACTGCACCAGTTCTATTATCCGGGTTGGCAAGCCAGCTTGGCCGAGGGGACGCGACTGCCGCTGGGGCCCAATGCCAACGGCCTGCTGCAACTTGCCATACCCGCAGGCTCCTATCGCCTGAACCTAGCACTGACGCCCCTACCGCAGGAGCTGGCCGGAGAGTTGATCAGCGCCCTATCGCTGCTGGTCGCCCTGCTCTGGGGCTATCGGCAACGCAGAAGCCGCGCGGCCGCTAGAGCACACTCACTTCACTCCCATCGGCCAACTGACCCCACTCCAGATTGAGCCCCTCGCCCAGCTCCAGATTGAGCCCCTCGCCCAGCTCCAACTCGGCTCGCTCCACCAGCTCACCAGGCAACTCTTTTTGCACCGCGACCCCCAACTCCTTGAACTCGGCCGCCTGTTTGATGAGATTGCCACGCCCGGAATAGAGTTGAGCCAGCGCCTTGTCGTAGCTGCCCTTGGCCCGATCCAACTGTTTACCCACCTCCTGCATGCTGACTAAAAAGGCGTGCAGCTTGTTGTAGAAGCGCTCGGCACGGTTAGCCAGCTCGGCTGTGTGTTTGTTCTGATCCTCAAAGCGCCAGAGTTGCCGCACTATGTTGAGACTGGTGAGCAGGGTGGTGGGAGTCGCCACCAGCACATTGCGCTCTATGGCCCGCTGGTAGAGGGCTGGATCGTGACGCAGCGCCGCCACATAGGCTGACTCAATGGGAATAAACATGATCACCACCTCGGGGGAGTTGAGGCCGGGTAGCTTGTGGTATTCCCGCTCGGCTAACTCCAGGATCCGCGCCCCCACCGCCTGGGCATGTTCCACCAGCGCCTGTTGCCGCTCCAGATCCTCCTCGGCGTTCACATAGCGGGTGTAGGCGCTGAGCGACGTCTTGGCATCTATGATGAGTTGCTTGCCTTGGGGAAGGGAGACCACGACATCGGGCCGCAACCGCCCCTCCTCGGTATTGAAGGAGACCTCACGGCGGTAATCTTGGCCCAACCGCAGACCTGAGCCATCCAGCACATTCTCCAGCATCAGCTCACCCCAGTTGCCCTGGGTCTTCTTCTGCCCCTGCAGGGCAGTTGTCAGCCGCTCGGCCTGCTCTGTGATGGTTCGGTTGAGTTTCTGCAGGTTTTCCAGCTCATTTTTCAGCTCACTGCGCTGCTTGAGCTCCTCCACATGGATGCTCTCCACCTTCTGGCGGAAGCCCTGCATCTCTTGCTGCACCGGGCGCAATAGTTGAGTGACGCTCTCCTGGTTCAGCGCCTTGAAGGCTTGCCCCTTGCGCTCGAGGATCTCGTTGGCCAGCTGCTCGAATTCGGTTTTCAGCAGCTCACGGCTCTCGCCCAGCTGTTGGAGCTGGGCGGCGAAATGGTGCTGCTTCTCCGCCAGTGACGTGCTGAGCTCGGCATATTCACGCTCGCGCTGAATGAGCTGCTGGGCCGTCTGTTGGTGTCGCTGGCGCTCACCATCCAGTTCCTGCTCCAATTGCTGGAGTCGCCGCTCACGTTCGGCCAATTGTACGCCATGGTGCTGGCTCAGGGTGGTTTGCAACCGCTCCAGCTCCTGCTGCTTCTGGAGCAGGAGTTGATCCAGACTGATGCACTCCTGATCCAGCCGCCCCAACTGCACCTCCAGCCCCCCCTTCTGCTCGGTCAGCCGCTGATTGTGCTGTTGCAATGTGTTCAGCTGAAGACGCAAGGCTGCGGCCTCCTCCTGAGATTGCTGCCGTTGCAGCGCCAGCAGCCCAGATCGCGGCTGACCACGCCACCAGGTCAGCAGCCCCCCCAGCAGGAGCGCCGCCAGGGCAATCAACAATACGACCAGCGGGGTAACGGGGGGAAATGAGTTCATGGCACTCCTTAACAGCAGAAACAGCAGACAGCTCAAAGAGAGGAACAGAGAGAGGCATTGGCTGTCATCATATCGATGGCACTGGATAAATATACACGTCAATGTTTCAGGCAGCCACTGTTCTGGCAAAACGGCGAGGTAAACGAAGGAGGGTCAGGCCGGACAGCTCTCCGGCCTGAGGTAACAGCTAGAGACCGGCTTGTTCCTGCCAGCGGGCAGCCTTGTCGGCATCACGCACAAAACCCATCCCCTTGGCCTGCTCGGCCGGGAAGGGCGTCAAACCGCGGGTATAGAGGGTGGCGACAAAACCGGCGAGCCCAGGCGTCGGCTGCTTGGCGTAATTCATGATGGCGATACGTCGCACCTCATTCTCCGCTTCGATTAGCACGCGCACGAAGGCATCCTGCTCCTTGCGATCATGGCCCATCATTACGGGCGTACCGGCATCGAACAGCTCATAGAAGTGCGCCATGCACGCCTGCAGATTTTGTTTTTCGCACAACTGGACCAGCAGGCGGTTGGCCTCCTGAAACAGAGGGTTGGACGGCAACTGCAGCCACATGGCCTCCCGCTGGGGTGTCATCCCCTCCCCAGGCAGTTGCAGCATGGGCTTGCGCGCCTGGGTGGCCAGCAGGGCGGCATAGAGCAGCGCGGCCTTGGGCTCCTCAGCAATATGGGGCTGCAGCAGCGCCTGGTAGTGCTTGAACATGGCATCGCCACTCTGACTCATCAGCGGCTTGCTGACCAAGGTGGCATATGCCAGAGGCGACTGCTGGCGCGAGAGCTCATCAAACTGGGCCAGCAGCTCCTTATAGGCGGCCGCATTCTCTTTGGATTGAGTGGGCGTAGCCTGGACCTCCGTTTTTTCCTGTGGTGCCGCAGGCTTGATCGCGCCAGCGCTACTCGCCCAGGCCCCAACACTGACCATTCCCAACCCCAAGGCACAGAGGCCGACTACATAACGCATAATGCTTCCTTAAATTCATTCACAGCCATAAGAGCCCGATTATTCCCGTAAGCATATCACCTTGCTGTGACTGGCTCAGGGCTTTGGCAAAAACCGAGAAAAAGTAAGGCGTCACGTCTGAGAAGCCGGCTCTCTATCCCGCAATACAGCATGACAGGCTCGCTATTACGCACCACCTATTAGACTATTTGCGCATGCATCTCAGGGAGAACACCATGCCACATCTATTGATCACCGGGGGCAATAAAGGCATAGGCCTAGAAGTGACCCGCTATTTTCTGCAGAGGGAGTATCAGGTCACGGTAGTGGCGCGGGATTTTTCCTCCTTCGAACTGGCAGGCCATCCGCGGCTCACCACCATGGCCTTTGATCTTGCCGATACGGGCCAGATCCCGCCGCTACTGGCGGAGGTCGGCCCCGTCGATGTGCTGGTCAACAATGCCGGTATCATGCTTTCGCTGCCCTATGATCACTACCCACCGGAGCAGATCGCCCATATTCTGAAGATCAACATCGAGGCACCGGTGGCCTTTATCAATGGCGTGGCCAAGGGGATGATGGCGCGGGGCGCCGGACGCATAGTCAACAACGCCTCCATTGCCGGGCACATTGGCCATCCCGACATTTGGTACGGCATCACCAAGGCCGGACTGCTCAATGCCACCAAGAGCTACGCCAAGCTGCTCGGCCCCCATGGCATCCAGATCAACGCCGTGGCCGCCAGCCCGGTCGATACCGATATGCTCAGCACCATTCCCGAGGCACGCAAGGCCGAGTTCAAAAAGAGCGTGGTCAGCGGCCGTTTTGCTCAAGCTGGCGAGATCGCTAATACCATAGGCTGGCTAGCCACCGAGGCTCCCGACTATATCAACGGCAGCTGTATCGATATCAACGGCGGATCCTATCTGCGCTAGGTCGGCGACTTCCCTGCAGGGTGATGATTAACCGGCGGCGAGCGCCGTGATCCCGGAGCTCGCCCAGTTAGATTCCCTACCAGATTCCCAGCGCCAGGGCGCCTTGGCGTATGGGTAGCAGCAGGCAGCTCTTGATATGGGCGGGCAGATCGTCGTTCCCCTCATCGTTGTGGCGATAATAGGGGGTGTGGAGAGAGGAGGGCTCATCCTGCGGCACCAGGCAATGGAACACGCTCTCGAAATCCTGGCGCATTCTCTCCTCCGTCACCAGATGAAAGCCCCACTCCCGCGCCTGCAAGCGGCTCTCCTTTTGCTGCCACATGGCCTCTCCCGACAACCAAATTAAGATAATGCTAGATAAAATCAGGCCCTCCACCGGGGAGGGCCTGTCGATACCATACTAAGCCGCCTACGCCGCCATTACTCCGGCTGATAGCCCAGGTTCGGGCCCAGCCAGCGTTCGGCCTCTTCGAGGGTCATTCCCTTGCGTTCGGCGTAATCCTTCACCTGATCCTGCTGGATCCCGGCCACGGCGAAGTACTTGGCCTCCGGGTGGCTGAAGTACCAACCGGAGACCGCCGCCGCCGGCCACATGGCATAGGATTCGGTGAGCGTCATGCCGATGGCCTCTTCCACCCCCAGCAGTTGCCAGAGGGTGCCCTTCTCGGTGTGCTCGGGGCAGGCTGGGTAGCCCGGTGCCGGACGGATGCCCTGGTAGTTCTCGCGGATCAGATCCTCGTTGGAGAGATCTTCGTCCGCGGCATAACCCCAATACTCCTTGCGCACCTGCTCGTGCAGGTATTCGGCAAAGGCTTCGGCCAGACGATCGCAGACCGCCTGCACCAGGATGGCGTTATAGTCATCCCCCGCCGCCTTGTAGGCCTCAGCGATCCCGGACTCGCCAAAGCCACCACTCACCGCAAAGGCACCGACCCAGTCGGCGACGCCGCTGGCCTTGGGCGCCACATAGTCGGAGAGGCAGTAGTTGGGGAAGACGTTACCGTCACGGGCCTGGCTCAGCTTGTCGGTCTGCTGGCGCAGGCCGCGCAACACCTGCTTCACTTCGCTTCGCGACTCGTCGGTATAGACCTCGATATCGTCCCCGACGCTGTTGGCCGGGAAAAGACCCAGCATGCCGGTCACTTCCACCTCACCGCTGCCTTCGAGGCGATCCAGCATGGCCTGGGCATCGGCAAACAACTGCTTGGCCTCCTCGCCCACCACCTCATCCTCGAGGATGCGCGGGTACTTGCCCGCCAGCTCCCAGCTGAGGAAGAAGGGGGTCCAGTCGATATAAGGTCGCAGCGTGGCAATCGGTACCTGGCGCAGCACATGGATGCCGGGCTTGGCCGGTTTGGGCGGCTGGTAGGCACTCCAGTCGCAGGACCAGCCATTGGCGCGCGCATTTGCCAGCGACACCGCCTTGGTACGCGGCTGCTTACGGCTGTGCTGCTCGCGGGCCGCGTCATACTCTTTGGCCAGACGGGCGGCAAAGGCGGGCTTGAGTTCGGGTGAGAGCAGACTCTGGGCCACCCCGACGGCACGACTGGCGTTGGAGACATAGACCACGGGCTCATCGTAGTTCTGCTCTATCTTCACCGCGGTATGGGCCTTGGAGGTGGTGGCCCCGCCGATCAGCAGCGGTATGGTAAAGCCCTGACGCTGCATCTCCTTGGCCACATGCACCATCTCGTCCAGGGAGGGAGTGATGAGGCCGGAGAGGCCTATCATGTCGGCATTCACCTCACGGGCGGTCTGGAGTATCTTCTCGCAGGAGACCATGACCCCCAGATCGATGATCTCGAAGTTGTTGCACTGCAGCACCACGCCGACGATATTCTTACCGATGTCGTGGACGTCGCCCTTCACCGTCGCCATGACGATCTTGCCGTTGCTGCTGCTGCCGGACTTTCCAGCCTCGATATAGGGTTGCAGATAGGCCACGGCACGCTTCATCACCCGGGCAGACTTCACCACCTGGGGCAGGAACATCTTACCCGCGCCGAACAGATCGCCCACCACATTCATGCCCGCCATCAGCGGCCCTTCGATCACCTCGATGGGACGAGCACACTCCTGACGAGCCAGTTCTGTGTCTTCATCAATAAAGTCGGTGATGCCCTTGACCAGCGCATGCTCCAATCGCTTGGCCACAGGCCAGCTGCGCCACTCCTGCTCGCGCGGATCCGCCACCTGCTGCGCCCCGCCGCGATACTTCTCGGCAATGGCCAGCAGCGCCTCGGTGGCACCGGCGTGGGTGTTGCGCACCACATCCTCGACCGCCGCCTTGAGCTCGGCGGGGATGTCTTCGTAGATGGCCAGCTGACCGGCGTTGACAATCCCCATGTCCATGCCGTTCTGGATGGCGTAGTAGAGGAAGACCGAGTGGATCGCCTCGCGCACCGGCTCGTTACCGCGGAAGGAGAAGGAGACGTTGGAAACGCCACCGGAGATCATGGCATGAGGCAGTTGGCTCTTGATGTCCTTGACCGCCTCGATGAAGTCCATGGCGTAGTTGTTGTGTTCATCGATACCGGTGGCCACGGCGAAGATATTGGGATCGAAGATGATATCTTCCGGCGGAAAGCCCACCTCATCCACCAGGATGCGATAGGCGCGCTGGCAGATCTCGAACTTACGCGCCCGGGTATCGGCTTGGCCCTGCTCATCGAACGCCATGACGATGACGGCGGCGCCATAACGACGCACCAACTTGGCCTGAGCAATAAACTTCTCCTCCCCCTCCTTCATGGAGATGGAGTTGACTATCGGCTTACCCTGAATGCACTTGAGCCCCGCCTCGATCACCTCCCATTTGGAAGAGTCGACCATGATGGGCACCTTGCAGATATCCGGCTCAGTGGCAATGAGATTGAGGAAGCGCACCATGCAGGCCTCGGCATCCAGCATCCCCTCATCCATGTTGATATCGATGATCTGTGCGCCGCTCTCCACCTGCTGGCGGGCAATATCCAGCGCCTCGTCGTAGTTCTCTTCGCGAATGAGGCGCTTGAACTTGGCCGAGCCGGTGACGTTGGTGCGCTCGCCCACGTTGACGAACATGGTATCGGCACTGATGGTGACCGGCTCCAACCCCGCCAGACGACAGGCCACCGGGATCTCGGGCAAGGCGCGAGGCGGGCAACCGGCCACCGCCTTGGCCATGGCGGCGATATGGGCGGGTGTGGTGCCACAGCAGCCCCCTACCAGATTCAGAAAGCCGGACTGGGCCCACTCGCGAATATGGTCGGCCATCTCGTCGGCTTCCAGATCATAGCCACCGAAGGCGTTGGGCAGACCGGCGTTGGGATGCACCGAGACATAGGTCTCGCTGATGCGGGCGAGCTCCTCCACATACTGGCGCAATTCCTTCGGGCCCAGCGCACAGTTGAGACCAAAGGAGAGGGGCTGGGCATGACGCAGCGAGTTATAGAAGGCTTCGGTGGTCTGGCCGGAGAGGGTGCGCCCGGAGGCGTCGGTAATGGTGCCGGAGATCATCACCGGCAGGCGATGGCCCAACTTATCGAAGACGCTCTCCACCGCAAAGACCGCCGCCTTGGCGTTCAGGGTATCGAAGATGGTCTCGATCATGATGAGATGAGCCCCGCCCTCGATGAGCGCCAGGGTGGACTCCATATAGGCAGCAACCAGCTCGTCATAGGTGACGTTACGGGCACCGGGATCGTTCACATCCGGCGAGATGGAGCAGGTCCGGTTGGTGGGGCCGAGAATACCGGCGACAAAACGCGGCTTGGCTGGATCCCTGGCCGTCCACGCATCGGCCACCTGACGCGCCAACCGCGCCGCCTCGCGGTTGATCTCGGCACTGAGATCTTCCATATGGTAGTCAGCCATGGCGATACGAGTGGCATTAAAGCTGTTGGTCTCGAGAATATCGGCGCCAGCGGCCAGATAAGCCTCATGGATCTCACGAATGACCTGGGGCCTGGAGAGTACCAACAGGTCATTGTTGCCCTTGAGGTCGCTAGGCCAAGCGGCAAAACGCTCGCCGCGGTAATCGGCCTCTTTCAGCTCATAACTCTGGATCATGGTCCCCATGCCACCGTCGATGAGCAGAATGCGCTCCTGCAAACATTGAGTGAGCTGAGTATGAATGGGCGTTCCTTGCGCATGTAGTGCCACTGGCTGGTCCTCTTTACTGCGATGCCAGCCCTCGAGGGCCTGGCCTATTGAATTGGGTTGAGCATGACCCTCATCATACCTGAAGGTCGGCTCGACAACCTGACTCGCCCGCGCTAGAAAGGGGGTCAGGATAAAAAATCGGAAGATGAGTATGCGACCCTCACCCGCTCACGCCACGGATAGCTTTCAACAACGGGTCTACCAGGTGGTGGCAGCCATCCCCTATGGCCAGGTTGCCACCTACGGCACGATCGCACGCCTGGCAGGCTCTCCGCGGGTCGCTCGTCAGGTGGGCGGCATACTCTGCCGGCTACCGGCCGATAGCCGATTGCCCTGGCATAGAGTGGTCAACCGCTTTGGCACCTCTTCATTGCAAGACGAGGGGCGGCGACAACAGCAAGCGCTGCTGAGCGCCGAAGGGCTGGATGGTTCCGCACCGCTGGATCTGTGCCGTTACGGCTGGCAGGGGTAAAGCCTCACCCCTGCTTGTGCAGATCAAAGGGCGTATTCTGATAGACGTAATAGTTGAGCCAGTTGGAAAAGAGCAGGTAGCCATGGCTACGCCAGGTGGCACTCGGCTCAGTCGATGGATCATCGTTGCGATAGTAATTCTTCGGCAACTGTGGATTGATCCCGGCGCTGGTATCACGCTGATACTCGTTGTGCAGAGTGTCAGCATCGTATTCCGGGTGGCCCGTCACATAGACTTGACGACAATCCGGGCTCACCGCCAAGTAAACTCCAGCCTCTTCCGACTCGGCAAACACCCGCAGATCGGTATGGGCGCGGATAAACGCTCCCTCGAAGCTGGCATAGCGGGAGTGGGGCGCCAGGAAGTTATCATCAAAACCGCGTACCAGCGGATCCAACTCCACCAACCGACAGTGCTCGTAGACACCGGAGAGCTTCACCTCGCGGGTCTGTTTCTCCAGGCCATATAAAACCTTCAACGCCGCCTGTGCCGCCCAACAGAGAAACAGAGTCGAGGTGACATGTTGATGGGACCATTCGATGATCTCCACCAGAGTATTCCAGTAGACCACATCCGAGAATTGCGTCAGTCCCAGCGGTGCCCCCGTGATGATGAGGCCATCATAGCGGTTATGCTTCACCTGGGCGAAGTCCTGATAAAAGGTATCGAGGTGCGCCTTAGGGGTATTCTTTGATTCGCGATCATCGATGCGCAGCAAATCCACATGCACCTGCAACGGCGAGTTGGAGAGCATACGCATCAACTGGATCTCGGTTTCGATCTTTTTCGGCATCAGATTCAACAAGAGTACACGCAGTGGGCGAATGTCCTGGTGCAAGGCGCGACTCTCGGTCATGACGAAGATATTCTCTTCGCCAAGCACATCGGCGGCTGGCAGGCCGTCTGGGATCTTGATGGGCATGGTGCACTTCCTGTACTACATCGGTAAAAACGTCTGGACATCCAGAAATCTACACCAAGCGGCAACGCCTGTCATCCTTTGCGGTAATCTGATGTCGGTTTCATATTGCTGCTTTAATTTCACCGCCCCTTTGACTAGCATAAGCGTGTAGCTGAATAACAATAAGAGACTAATGGCTGGCATCAAGATTTCGGTCGATCGACTGCAGGTAGGGAATTACGTCAAGCTGCCATTAACTTGGAAGGAACACCCTTTCTTGTTTTCCAGTTTCATGATCAAGAACCAGGAGCAGATCGATCTCATTCGGCGTCTTGGCCTGAAGCAGGTGATGATCTTTCCCGATCGCTCCGACGCCCCCCCAAAGCCCTTGGCAGAAGAGGGTAGCAGCGATAAATCAGATGAGAGCAGTGACAATCTGGATAGTTTACAGAGTCAACTGACGGCCGAAAAAGAACGGCGTATCGAGCTGCTTAAACAGTATCGTCGCAACTTGCAGCGCAGCGAGAAATCGTTCGAGCGCTCCCTGAGCCAACTGCGTAACCTGATGAATAAGGTGCAAACCCGCCCCCTGACCGCCATGGCCGAGGCCCGCGAATTGGTGGATGGCATAGCCGATCAGTTACTCAAGGCAGAAGATATGGTGCTCCATCTGATGGCCGACTGCCCGGAAGGCGAGAGCATCTATTACCATTCGCTCAACGTCTCGATCTTAAGCATGATACTGGCCAAGGAGGCCGGTTTCACCGAGGCCGAGATCAAGCTGCTTGGCTTTTCCGCCCTGTTTCATGACATCGGCATGCTGCGTATCCCCACTCAGATACTGCGCAAAACGGAACCCCGGACCACCCCCGAAATTAATCTGATGAAGCAACATCCACGCTACGGCTTGGAATTACTGGAACTCACCAAGGAGTGCCCGGTTGAAGCCAAGTTTGTGGTGCAGCGTCACCATGAGCGCCAGGATGGCTCAGGTTACCCGGAGGGGCTAAAAGGATCACAAATCGATAAACTGAGCCAGATGGTAGCCGTGGTGGACGAGTACGATGAGCTTTGCCATCCCCAGGATCAGGCTAAAGCCAAAGTGCCCCATGTGGTGCTCTCATTTCTGTTCAAGAACCGCACCAAGCAACTGAACAAGGACTACATAGGTTTATTGGTCAAACAGCTGGGCATCTATCCCCCTGGTAGTGTGGTGCAACTCTCCAATGGCCAGGTGGGCTTGGTCATGTCCGTCAACTCCAAGCGCCTGCTCTATCCCAGCGTGCTGGTCTATGATCCCGCGATCCCCCGCCAAGAAGCCGCTGTTATTGATTTGGAAGAAGCCGGCCTCTCCATTGGCAAAGTGATCACCCCCTCTCGCTTACCTGCTCCCGTGTTCGAATATCTGAATCCTCGCACCCGCATCAGCTTCTATTTCGATCACAGCAACGTATCCGCCCATAAATAACCTTGTGCATGACTCCTAGCCCCCCTTAATCTGGGGGCATGACATCGGCTGCCGCAACCAGGTCAGCTCAGATCAAAGCACTCAGATTGTCGGCTACACAGGGAACCCGCTCATGATCATCGAAATTATCGCCACCGGAGATGAAGTTCTCACCGGTTTTACCCTTGATACCAATTCTGCCTGGCTCTGCCAACGCCTCCTGGAGCGAGGCTGGCAGGTTCGCCGCCGCCATACGGTCGGCGATCGCATGGATGATCTGGTAGACATTATTCAGGAACGAGGCCAGGTCGCCGATGTGATCATCATCAATGGCGGCCTGGGCCCAACCTCAGATGACAAAACCACAGAAGCGGCCGCTTTGGCGGCAGGAGTGGAACTAGAGCTACGTCAAGAGTGGCTACAACTGTTGCTGGAGCGCTACGCCGGTCGCGGTCGTATCATGCCGGAGAGCAACCAGAAGCAAGCCTGCCTGCCAAGCGGGGCAACCCTCATCCCCAACCCGATTGGTACAGCCTGCGGGTTTCACATGCGGATCGGCAAAGCCCGCTGCTACTTTACCCCGGGGGTGCCCTCTGAGTTCAAGGTGATGGTGGATGAGCAAATCATCCCCGACCTTGCAACTAGCCATCAAAAAGGCAACACAGAAGTGCGCCGCTATTTCACCTTTGGCATATCTGAATCATCGCTCAGTGATAGCCTAGATACCCTGCCTTGGCCGGAGCATATCGATCTGGGTTATCGCTCGTCCATGCCCATCATTGAATTGAAGCTGATTAGTCAGCAGGCCGAACAAACCGACTTTGCAACGGCAGAGAAGCAACTGCTAAACGTCATCACCCCTTTCTTGGTCGCCAGGGACGAACTCGATCTGCCCGCTGAATTGGCCGGCAAACTCGGATCACGGCCACTCGCGCTCTATGAGCAGGGTTCGGCCGGCTTGTTGCTCCACTCACTGGCCATGGTAATACCTCAGTTGATAGGCCGATTTGAGCCACTGCCAGGGGACGCTGGGCCACTGCTACAGCATATCCAAGGTGAACAGCAACTAACGTTGGCAGTCGGTCCGGAAACAGAGCACGGCATTTCTATCGCCTTGTGGGATGGGAAGCAGGGTACGGCGCAGACGCTCAAGGTCGGGATCCAAAATCCCACGCTACGCCAAGGGATCATCGCCTTCGCGGCCCAAGACATGCTTAGACGTTATCTAAATGGCGACGCTCTGCTTGGTGCTTATGAGACGCTACAGCGGACTGCTAATGTGATGACACGATAAAGAGTGTTGCCTCGGTGGCACACCCAAAAACAGAAAAACAAAAACCCCGCCGAAGCGGGGTTTTGCTTTTCGTGGTGCTGATACCCAGAGTCGAACTGGGGACCTCACCCTTACCAAGGGTGCGCTCTACCAACTGAGCCATATCAGCACGTATCTCGTGCGATATCCGGTCTGACCGTATATCTGAATTGGGTGTCTGCGAAGTAGTCTCCTACTCTCGCTGACTGACCTTGCGGT